>JAKRWB010000288.1 GCA_022353185.1 ANME-2 cluster archaeon
TGAGGACAGCGTAATAGATAATTTTACGCAAACAATAAAGGTACGAGGGGGGGAGAGTGGCGCTGAAATTGAAGGTATCAAAGAACAAGTATTACCTTTTGATATTGATCTCCCAGATGAATTTTCAAAAGTTACATCTGATGATGAAATCGATATCGGGAGAAAACTCGATAAGGGCAATTTTTTATTGAATAACATGAACGTCACGTTGAATAATATGAGTGTGGATAATAAAACAGGATTCAATAACTTAAACACAGGATTAAATAACCTGACCACGATGATGTATGAACATAATACCCGCCTCGAAGCAATCCTTGAAAAATTGGTCGAGAAATAACTCAATAATTACCATTGAAAATCTCTTCCAATAAATAATCACTTAATTTTTATGTTTTCACAGTCTTGGCGCACGATATGAACCCCATGCAACCACCAGGCGCGAATGGAGCAAGTAAACGATAACAAAGAACTCAAAACTAACTCCTGCAGCATGAGTTCGTTTCAGTTCGTTCGAGTTAGTTATCAATCAAAAAATTTATTTCAGACAGGATTTACAGGATCGACAGGATACGATTTATTAGCAAATCCTCTTCATCCAGTCCGATGAAAAAACCACAGAGTCGGCTATGAACTGCGGTTCATAAATGAACCTGAAAAAAACAACGAACTGATGCGAACTGAAACGAACTCCGGTAGCATGAGTTCGTATTGAGTTAGTTTGAGTTTGTTGTTAATTTTTTTTCATACCAGGACACAGAGTACACCTTAAAACAGCAGGTCATGATACCATGAAAGGTGCTCATGAATATATGGGAAAGAGAGATATATTTCCGGGAATATTTACCAGCTATAGCTTAACAAAAACATCTATTCGGATATACCAGTGATGCGGCGGAGTTCTGAATTTGAAAAAAATCTCTCCTGAATTAAAGGTTAAGAAATACCATACACTGATAAACAGGATCGCACAAAGCGCCAAAGTAAATATTACACCAGATGAAGCTCCCTGTCCTCCAGGAAACGGACTGGATCAAAAGAGGACTGCACCAGCAGCATCACCTAATGCCAGGGGATTTCAAATGGAGATAATGAGAGCTTGAATCTGGCGATAGTTCCCGGAACCAATAAAATGAAAATGCCG
>JAKRWB010000289.1 GCA_022353185.1 ANME-2 cluster archaeon
CTCTGCGATCCTCCGCGTCCTCTGCGGTTAATCTTTTTTGCCATGACCCATTAATCCAGAATAAATTGAAAAGTCTCTATTAATTATCACAATACCGGTTCATCTACGTTTATATATTTAAACCACATATCTGAATACCATGATGGGCAACACCTTCGGAAAAGCATTTTCAATCACAACCTGGGGCGAGAGCCACGGCCCTGCCGTTGGCGTGGTCATTGACGGCTGCCCGCCCGGACTCGAACTATCAGAGGCTGACATCCAGCATGAACTGGACCGCCGAAGACCGGGCCAGAGCGAGGTTGCCACACCCCGCAAGGAAGAGGATAAGGTCGAAATATTATCCGGAGTTTTCGAAGGTAAGACCACAGGCACGCCCATTGCCATGCTGGTCAGGAACAAGGACGCTGATTCCAGCAAATATGACCTTATTAAGGACACGCCTCGCCCCGGTCATGCTGATTATACCTACCAGATGAAATACGGCATCCGGGACCACAGGGGCGGCGGGCGTTCATCTGCCAGGGAGACCATCGGGCGGGTCGCTGCCGGTGCTGTGGCAAAGAAGATACTGGCACGGCATGGGATTGAAATACTGGCACATGTAGTTGAACTTGGGGGTATCAAAGCTTCACCTGTACAGGTTGATGACATAAAGGCCAATATAGAATCAAATCCGGTACGCTGTGCCGACTTAGAAGCTGCCAAAGCCATGCTTGAACGGGTGAAACATGTCAGGGAAGATAAAGATAGCATTGGCGGAATCGTTGAAATAATAGCACTCGGGGTACCGCCCGGACTGGGCGAGCCTGTGTTCGATAAACTGGACGCTGACCTGGCAGGAGCCCTGATGGGTATAGGGGCTGTCAAGGGTATAGAGGTGGGTTCAGGTTTTGCGGCCGCCGCCATGACCGGCAGCCAGATGAACGACCCGTTCGAGGTGCAAGATGGCAGGGTGGTATGTTCCACCAACAACGCCGGAGGTATCCTCGGTGGCATCTCCAGTGGTGAGACAATTGTATGCAGGATTGCGGTAAAGCCAACTCCTTCCATTGCCCGGCCCCAGAATACTGTAGATATGTCTAATATGTCAGGAACCGAAATAATCATAGAAGGGCGACACGACCCCACTATCCCCCCAAGGATTGTACCAGTGGCTGAAGCCATGATGGCTCTGGTACTGGCTGACCACATGCTGCGCTCACAATAGTTTGTCAGTTGGATCAGAATAGAACTATGCTATAGCTTCCTGAATCGTATGTTCACTATCATCCAACGGCCTACTTTTGTGGACTTCAAACCTTGGAAAACTGGCAATGTCATTGTTAAAAAATATCGTACTGAGGACTGATTATGATAACGTGTGCAGGTGGATGTATCTTGGGCAGCTTTCCAATAGCTACGCTTGGAACGGTTTTAAGTGAAACCACTGCGGCAGAATGACATTTGTTCCTCAATTGAGTACATAGCACTTCGGTTAGTATATCATCTGCATAATCTGAGGATATCAATTTAGGCAC
>JAKRWB010000022.1 GCA_022353185.1 ANME-2 cluster archaeon
TAACCACTTCAATCCCGGTGACAGTCTCAAGGTCACCATCTACCACCGCCCCTCGGGAACGTTAATTTCATCACCCGAGTGCTGGGTATAGCAAGGAGTAGCTGTTGAAAGAAAAACAGACCCCTTCCTTCAGCACTTAAATTGAGCGCGTATAATTCAGATGGAAAGCAAAACACATTTTAAAATTATATGGAATCATTTATTAACTACTATCCATATGAGTATTTGAAAGGCGATAAAAATGGCAGAATTTTTGACAACTACTGGAATATCCTATGAACTTGAAAAATTAATAAAAAATTCAGAGGAAAAACTATTTTTAGTTAGTCCATACCTCCAAATTGCAGATAGTCTCAAACATCTAATCATGGAGAGAGATTTGCGAAAAATCGACATACGAGTAGTGTATAGGAAAGATAATAAAATAAATGCTGAAGATATGAGCTTTTTACAAGAATTAACCAGTGTTAAAATTTATGCCCATGAAAATCTTCACGCCAAATGCTATTTAAATGAAAATACTGCAATTATCGCTTCCATGAACTTATATCAGTATTCCCAGGTAAATAATCGAGAAATGGGGATTAAAATTGAGAAGGAAATGGAGCCTGAGTTATATAATGATATTTCCAAAGAAGTAATGATAATTATACAAACAAGTCAGGAACCTGAGTTTTCAGTGAAAAAATTGAAAAAAGAAGAACCTGTAATTTCAAAAAAAGCCCCTATAATAAATCGAAAATCACATCCAGAAAGTAATAAAGGTTTTTGTATTCGTTGTGGAACGAATTTAAAACTAAATCCTGAAAAACCACTTTGTTTCAATTGTTACAAATCATGGGAAAAATACGGTAATTCTGAATATAAAGAAAAGTTCTGCCATGTGTGTGGAAAGGAATCTACTAGTACTGTTGAAAAGCCTGTTTGTTATTCCTGTTATAAAAAAGCTAAATAATTGATTAGATTTTCCATATAACCACAACATAACTTGTATTTTGCATACTTGCATCTGAATATTTACATAGAATTCCAGCAAACTAACAAATTTAAAATCAGAGTATCAATCTTGACACCTCCTGTTTTCAGCAGGAGGTCCATGACGATATCGCCAGCCCATACTTGCACTGCAACCCCAACCCCGCCCCCCATCCAATCTCACAATCTACCACCGCCCCTTAAAAACGATAATTTCATCACCCGAGGGCCAAATATAAAACATCAATGCCACAAAGAAAAATCCAGGTAGGCGTCATCGGGGCAGGCTCCTGCACCCCTGAAGAAGCAGACGCAGCCTAACGGGTAGGGCGTGAGATTGCCAGGCGCGGGGCAGTGCTGGTATGCGGAGGCCTGGGCGGTGTCATGGAAGCTGCCTGCCAGGGTGCCAGGGACGGGGGCGGTACCACTGTTGGGCTGCTGCCTACTGACCAAAAAGATGATGCCAACCCTTACGTGGACATAGCAATAGTAACCGGAATGGGCCATGCCCGCAATGCCATTGTGGCTGGCTCTTCAGACGTAATTATTGCCGTAGGCGGGGAATATGGTACCTTATCCGAGATAGCCCTGGGTCTGACAATGGGAAAAAAAGTAATATCCCTACAAGGTGGCTGGGAAATACCAGGAGTGGTTATCACACAGGATTCAAAAACCGCTGTGGATATGGCCTTCAAGCTTCTTCTTCAATGACTGCCAGTACCCATTCATTCAGAGGATAACAGGTTTCAGGATAACACTCAAGGTTACAACCTGTACAGGGACTGAATATGCCATTTGCAATCAATTTTAAGTGCCTCTCACTGGGACCTATGAATCCGATTGGAAGCAACCTGTAGGTTTTTCTGCCTTCGGCAAGCTCATCATCCCTGCGTATCAGGTGTTCCTTCATCAGTTTGTTGACCATTCTGGAACATTTCTTGCTGTCAATTCCCATTAATTTCCTGATATCGCTCTGGAGTATTCCTTCCCTATGGGAATTAATAATTTCAAGCATTTCATTATCTGCCATTGGAACCCCTAATTTTCCACCGGATTAATTATAATTATATTATTACCCCTCAGTACCACTGACCCCAGCGATTTAGCTCTTTGACCGTCAACAATCTCTACTGTATTGGAAAGATGCATATTTAAATATTCATCTGCACTCATAAGAGTACCCTCCAGAATATGCTGACCCCCTTTCATCTCTACCTGTACATTCTGACCTATCATAGTTTGAACTTTTTTAGTTGGAAACAAAACCATTCCTCAAAGTATTTTGTAACTTTCATATGGTTAGATTAATACTTTAACATTTTGTATCCAGGTCGGTTCAAATTACAATGTCAATACCTGAAATTCCTGTATGACGATTGCCAGTAAACTGTATAGAAGGCAGCAATTCTTCACCAAATTCCTTAACATGCGTTCTATATGAATCCAATGCCTCGCTTATATCTGGCAGTTCAGGGTTCTTTGCATGCTCACTTGTAATTTGCTCCAACCGCTTTATATGCGAGTGCACCCAATCATCAGGTACTTGTATCTGGTCGGTAACCAGTTCCATGGTTATTTCCTCGAACCCGGCTGCTTCCAGCCATCTGGAAATGTCATTAAAAGAGTGCAAATGGATAATTCCCAGACGAGTTAGTATTTCCAGTAGCATCATATGAGAGGATTGGGCCTTGTTAGTTGGCTTCAGTGACCAGACCAATGAAGCCATCCTGCAGTTATCCTTCAGTAATCGAGCTGCTTCAGCCAGCATGCCAGGCACCTCTTGTGAAGGGATATTGTTCAGGGCATGGTAGGAGAAGATAATGTCAAAAGAAGCCATTTTAAAGGGCAAGTGGGCATATTCGGACACAACCGGGGCAAGAGTACCAAAGGAAGTTGCCGCTACGCCTCGGGCATATCCTGGGTGTGAAACGGCAGTAATTACCGTGGTTTCAACATTTCTTGCAATCTGGACTGGCGTAATATAATCAGGGCCGATGTTGAGCACATGCATGTCAGGGCCTAGTCCGGTTCGTGCCGTGAAAGAGTCACGGTCAAATATTGCGTATGGCATTTTCTAGTAATATACAATTACTAATTTTTAAACTTGCGTAATCAGGCTGTCCCAAAAACAACTTTTCACGACACCTTGAAGTTCTGAGAGTTTCCAACACTCAGAGTTAAAATCTTAAATCCCTTAAATTTTGTGCAAACAAACATGAAAATCCACATATTTCACCGAAAGTTCACCAAAAACGTGTTTTTAAGCACCAATCACAACCTTTTTCGTGCCCACCCCTAACCGATTTCCCCCCTGA
>JAKRWB010000290.1 GCA_022353185.1 ANME-2 cluster archaeon
TTCCGGTCTCGTTCATACTCATGGTCCTGGGAATGCTGGCAGATGGGCAGTTGGGGTTGCTGGAAGGGGGGTGCTTCGACTTTGTCCAGCCTATCGAGAAACGTTACAGGGACCTGGGTGGAAAGATAACTTACAAAGCTAAAGTCGAGGAGATCATAGTGGAAAACAACCAAGCTGTGGGCGTTCGTCTGGTTGATGGAAGTGAACACTTTGCTGATATTGTGGTCTCAGCCGCTGATGGGTACAACACTATATTCAAGTTTCTTGGTGGTCGCTACGTGAATGAAAAGATCAAGAACCGATACAATAATTGGAAGCTGACCCGTCCTCTGGTAATGGTAAGCTTTGGAGTGGCTCGTGAATTCACAAATGAACCATGGATGAGTTCTATTAAACTGAAGCGACCGATTACGGTAGGAAAACAGTCCGTTAATACAATCGCTATTAGAATTTTCAACTACAGCAACCAGTTTGCCCCTCCTGGTAAGACTGTAGTCCAGGTCTTATTCGAAACTGAATGGGACTTCTGGAAAGAATTACAGAGTGACCGGCCGCAGTACGAGATCGAAAAGGAAACAATAGCAGCTGAGGTACTGAACCGGTTGGAAGCGCACTATTCCGGCATCTCATCCCTGGTAGAGGTGACTGATGTAGCCACACCGTGCACTTGGTGGCGTTACACCATGAATCACAAAGGTGCCTATATGGGCTGGTTACTCACGCCAGAAGTGTTCAATACCCAGATCGAAAGGACTCTGCCTGGCCTGGGTGCGTTCTATATGGCAGGCCAATGGGTAATGTCTGGTGGTGGTGGTGTCCTTTCCTCCCTCTATTCCGGGCGTTCAGTAATACAACTCCTCTGCCATTTTGACAGGAAGCCATTTTTGCCTTTTTCGTAGCACCTCTATGGTTTGTTCTGAAATGCTGTCATGCCCCCCATTCGTTCTTACGCTCTCCTCCCGCCCGCCTGAATCTCACCCAGCCCCCCCTCTTGAGATGAGGAGGGAGGGCGGGGGCGAAGGTGGAGAGGTGGGTGTGCAGCCAACCTTTAAAATTCTTATAGCCATAGTCCAAAGAGAGGAAATAAAACAATGCCCAAGCAGAATAAATTATCCTAATTTCACCAGGACTTCGTACCCGCGATCTAAAATAATATTTATTGCCTTTAACTTCGAATCTCTTTCAGAATCCTTTGTTAATGCGTTAGTAAATATAGGCCAGTCAAATCTGATTGTCTGTTGTTTCATAATTACTTATAAACATCGCCCCTTAGATCCACTCTATGGATTAAAATGAGCTTTTGTTCCCATATAACTTCGTAGACAATTCTGAAATTTCCTTTTCGTATGCGATACTTATTCTTTTCACCTTTCAGTTTAGCTACATCAAGTGACTTTATAGGAACAGGGTCTTCTTT
>JAKRWB010000291.1 GCA_022353185.1 ANME-2 cluster archaeon
CCCACAGGACGATCAGGTTGCGATCCGCGAAGCGTTCGACACTCAACATGGGAAAATAGGAAGGCTGGATCTGGTTGCAGAATCCCAGAAGTTCCTGCTGTATCCTGTCCAGTTGATTGTCGAGCAGGCCTTCCGGCGGAAAGACTGGCATCCCCATTTCGTCGCAGTCCTGTCCGATTACCACATAACCGCCACCAAGGTTCTCGATGTCGTTGGCAAAGGCGCAGATAGTGCGCATGATCGGATCCGGATTCCACCCCGTTTTATACTCGATCCGCTCGCCTTCGACCTTTCGTTGGTGAAGCAGGTCCTCGAGGTTTATGGGGAGTTTGGAGGTCATGCGCCAGCCTCCTGCGTTTCGGTCAATAGAGGGGTAACCCGCACCTTGCCAGTGAGCAGGTCCTGCATGAGGGCGATTATGTCCCAGTCTGGCTTGTTTAGGTGAGAATGCAGGGGTTTTTCGACGTGGATGTGTTCGTCGAGTTTGATGTGCGGGGGTGTTTTGTTCCGGGTCATGGTTATCCCTTTTTCTTTGGTGTTGGTTTCGGGAGCTTTTTAATGGCCTTTTCGAAATCTCCTTCTACTGGCGAAGGGAGGTTTATCAGCATGGTGCGGTGTTTTTCGTATTCGAGCTGAGCTTTGATGAGTGCCTGCTCGTGTGAAATCGTTCCGGCATGGGCAAGTAGCTCACGACCACTTAATTTCAAGAAATCGTCAAGCTTGGCGATCCAGTCACTCATATACATAGGCTTACGTCCCAGAGCCTGGATTTGGGCAAATTCCAGATAAGCCATGACAATTCGGTTGAGCATGTCAAGTTCTTCAGAGTTCAGGTAGTTCTTGGCGATGCCTGCTTCGCTTTTGTTGATTGTGTTTCCTGTCCAGTTGGTGAGGCCCATGTTCTCTTTTGCCGAGTCGACGCGTTGGTATATTATTTCTGCCGCCGTCTGGCCGTGCGCTGCCCAGTGCATTTTGTTCTGCACAGTGGCAAAAAAGAGCTGGGAGGTCTGCGCTTGCGGGTCGTAGTCAATGCTGGTGGCGTAGATGTCCAGTACCTTGC
>JAKRWB010000292.1 GCA_022353185.1 ANME-2 cluster archaeon
GTTCGGCTTTTTCATATTTTCTGGAACCGATTATAATGTCATGGTTCAAAGCCCACCTAAGGGCCAGACCCCCGCCAATGCTTCCGGTTCCACCAAGAATTGCAATTTTCATGATATCATTCCTGTCATAGCATTTTTGGGTATAAATGGTTTATGCACCAAGTTTGAAATATTGAAACGATTTATCGGTTCCCAATGAGTTAAAATTTTATATTGCTGCCACAAAACCACCGAAATACATAAGTAAGATTAATAAATAAATATTCTTATTAAAATTTTAACAATTGAATTGTAGGGCCTGGGAATATTTAAAAACACTTGAAATTTGAGGTTTGTTGATGGATACAAAAGCAATTATAGACGGCTTAACAGGAATTCAGGGAGTTAAGGGTATATCTATAATGAAAAGTGATGGGACTGTACTTGATTCTCATGAAATTTTAGATGCAGATAATTCAATAATAGGTTTTTCAGGGACAACAATTAATGGTGCCACAAATATGTTTACATTAGGCAATGCCCGGAGGTCTGTTATTCGGGGACCTGGATACAAGATACTCATAATTATTGAACATGAGCATTACATTGGTGTCATCATGGTTGAGGATGCAGATGAAGACATGGTCAACAAAAAGATCGAAGCCCTGATCTCAACAGTGGGATGATTGCCATGACAAATATTTTTGAAGATATCAAGAATACAGTTGAAGGTGTAGTTGGTTCATATTTAATGGATATAAAGGGTGAGATAATAGCTTATGACATACCTAAGCTTTTTGAAAAAGAATTGGTCCAGTCTTCCAGTGATTTGTTCCAACTTATTGATATTTTCAGGTCGAAAATTCCCATCAACAGTTTAGAAGTCAAGGCTGATCAAGGATTTATTCAATTGGCAATCAATAAAAGTTACATTTTGGGAACTTTTACGTCAAAACATGCAGACGAATCATTATTGAACCTGATTTTGAAAAAAGCTATTACATCAATCACACCAGAAGATGTGGCTGCCATGAGAAAAAATGCGCAAGGAACTGAAAATCAAATGGCTGAAGCCACTTCATTAGCTACATCACCAATAATACACGAAGCACAACCTGCCTCAGTACAGGAAATTCCACCCACCCCTGCACATGAAGTTCCATCTACCTCAGATACTGCAGCAGAGGAAGCTGCTTTCGAGGTGCACCCGGAAACAGGAGAAGTGGCTGATGAAGTAAGAGTAGCTTTATGCCAGGCTATCAAGGGAAAAGTAAAGATAATGTACGGTGATAAGCGGGCCGAGGCCATAGTCATTGAGGCCTTTCAACAGGTCGGTGCAAACCGTGATACACGAAATGCACAGGAGTTAAAGTCGGTTTTTGACATCTTGGCATGTGGTATAATGGCTAAAATGATGGGTAAGACAAAAGCCAGGAAATTTTTAGATGACCTTTATGATAAGCATGGATTGAAAATATCAGGTGAGTAAAAATGGTATCGATAAGTGAACATTCGAAAGAAATTTTCTATGGTGGCACAACATTCATAATATTGCTGTTCATACTGCTTGGATACATTTTTCCGGCAACAGATAGCGATATTGCAGCTAACAGGACAATGTCGTTGGATAGTGATCAGGGAATGTATACGAACTGGTTCACGTATTTGTTTTTCACTGTAGCGCTGCTGATACTGGGACAATCCCTATATTCTACTTTCCTGAAAATGGACATGACTGAATGGAATATGTTTGCTTTTGGGACGTTTCTATTGTTTGTATTTGGTTTAAGTGGAGTCTTTCAGGCATTATTTGATTATCATCTTTTTGGCTTGATAAAAGACATTGTTTTAACGATAGGTATTATATGCATGTTTTATTCAACCTACAAAATATATGAACCGTTTGAAAAGGGGGATTAAAAAATGCAATTTGATTTTGAAGCGCTTTATACTTCATTGAATTTGTTATTAGTAATATTGTCTTTTATTGTCCTTGCTATAAGTGCAGGTATCGCTTATATTACAAGAAAACTATGGTACGCCACTGCCGGTGCTTCTTATTTCTGGATGTTCCTTTCCGCATTTACAGTTTCAATAGCAATATATGCAGTTGCAAACTTTGCAAAAGTCACCATTTTTATTGACTATGCCTTACCCCTTCAAGCTATCATGGATGTGGGTCTGGTAAGTGCAGCAGTATACGCCTTTGTCTCAGCTATTTTTATCCGAAAGATGTTTGAAGAACTTGGCGAGGAAACTGAATGAACAAAAAGGGGCATAATGCCTCACGTTCTCCTTTTTTAAATAAAATCCAACCGTTTAATTTGATTATTATTTGTTCTTCCTGAAACCCCTCATGGTTTCTTTATGGAGGGATACTATCAGGTCACCCATCATAGCAAAAATGAACATCTGCAGCCCGCTCATAATGATAAGGGTGGTCAGCAGTGCCAGCAGGACATGGGTAACATTGGCAAGCCACTCATGTACCACGTAGATTCCAATTATCAATCCGATAAAAACGGTTACTCCACCCATCACACTAAAATAAAATAAAGGATTGTTTATCTTTGCCATATTGAATATCGTCCTCCCTATCCTGAGCCCATCGGTCAGGGGATTTAACTTTGTTACAGCAGCTTCAGCTCTTGCCAGATAGGTAATGGGAATTACCTTAATATCAACTTCATTCCTGACACATTCCACGGTCATTTCGGTCTCTATACCAAACCCGGTCTGGCTCAATAGCATCATTGATATGGTCTCACTGGTAAATCCTCTGTATCCTGAAAGAATGTCTGAGAGCCAGCCCCCGTAGGCAAACCCGAACATTTTATTCAGTATCTTGTTCCCAAAGGAATTCAGCCTGGTGAATGCACCTTTACCGGGATTAGCGAAGCGGTCACCTATAATGTGTCCGGCACCCTGCTCAAAAGCTTCAATAAAGAGGTGAACCTCATCCGGCAGGTATGTACCGTCTCCGTCTATCATGATAACATAAGGGCTGTCAATCGTATCAAAGGCCTGTATCACAGCCTGGCCTTTTCCCTTGCCGGTTTGCATAATCACATTGGCGCCGGCTTTTCTGGCAATGTCGGCAGTATTGTCCTTGCTGTGCCCGTCCATGACCAGGATATTTGAGAATCCCAGGGTTTTGAATTCATCAATAAGGCCGCCTATGGTATGGGATTCGTTCAACGTGGGAATAAAAATGCAAACGTCTTCAGGGTTTATGGTACTATTCATGTCCGTGTTTCTCCCATGGTTTCCAGGTTGACTGACGTTAAATTTGTGTCACACATATTCAATCTTTTGATAACATTAGTGCCACTGCAATGACAAACAGCGTGGATGCCGCTGTTATGAACGGAACTGGAAAGGTAGGTGCAGGTGCGGGAACGGTTGATACGTTATCATTCACCTGGGCCACAGGATAGGTGTCTTTGGATCCTTCAATAGTGGACCCAATAGGAGACTCCATCAAGGTCTGGTTGATGTGGTATGTAATCTCTGCTCCTTCAGGTGATTGTGTCTGGTTCGTATCTTTGGCGAACCTGCCCGAGAGTTCCCACTGGTAAATACTCACGTTATCAATACCGCTGGTTGAAATAATCTGTGTACCTTCCGGGAACTTAACTGATAGTTCACTATCAGGCTCACCAAGCAACCAAAGGGTGCTGCCATTTATGAACAGCCCTTCTTCAAACCCATACCGAACCTGGTAGGTGTTTGTAAAATTGGTCAGGGCCTCATCCGGCCCCAGTGCCCGGTCAGAAAGTGAAGCATCGATATCCAGTATCGCAATGCCATATGAAGAATTGTCAATTTTTACATCCATTTTTTGTTCAATAGATGTCCTGAACTTATTCCTCAGGTGTTTATCCATCTTCAATAGTTCCCATGCACTGACAAAGTCATCCTTATTGCCTTGCCCTTTATCGATATTGTATTTGAACACGTAGGAATCCATGCCTGAAATATTCTCGGTATATTGCCATTGCATGCCATTATTGTAGATTGTGATATGGTTGGTCCATTCATATTCTGCATGGACTAAAGTTATCATTGATATGCCTACTGTAATACACAGCAGTCCCACTATTATTCCACGCCTGTTCATAACTATAGTCCGTTCATGATTATCTGGTAATCACATTACAGCCATCCTCTTCCACGATGACAGTATGTTCTGCCTGGGAGACCAGTGCTCCTTTTTCCTCTTTCAATACCGGGTAGGATGATATGTTTCCGTTCTTTTCCAGCTGGAGCAGTGCAAAATCCAGGTGCTTTGAGTTGAGCCATCGTTTTGCAAAGGGTAACGTTTGATATGCTTCAATCTCTTTGAGCAAAGCCCTGGCCGCAGGTGCACGAATGGGTCTGGTGCCAACAATGTGATATATCTCTGTGCTGGCGCCTTCGTTCACGTGTCCCTGGCCATTGGTGGCAAAAGGTTCAATGGCCACAACCTGTCCAACTTCAAGAGTAACACCTTTGTCAATAGGGATATTGGGAATGCTGGGGGGGACATGCTGCATATACTGGGCCAGGCCGTGTCCGGTCAGGTTGGCTACCGGCTTATACCCAAACCCGGTAATAGTATCACTGATGATTACTCCAAGCTCTGCAGTGTTGATACCGGCATGAATGGCCTTGATAGCGGCTTCAAGAGCGGCCTCGGCAGCCTCCACCAGTTCAGGGTTGCCTGAAAGGTCAACGGTTTTGGCAGTATCCGCGATGTAACCGTCAATATGCACACCAATGTCCAGTTTGACCATATCTTCTCCAAACACCTGAGTATCGTCCTTTTTGGGTGTGGCATGGGCAGCTTCCTCGTTACAGGAAATGTTTATGGGAAAGGCAGGTTCACCGCCAAGCTCACGTATCCTGTCCTCGCTAAACCGGGCCACTTCAAACAGGCTTGCGCCCACCTTGACCTGTTTGGCTGTTTCTTCCCTGACCTTTGAGAGTATCTTACCCGCAGTTACGTATTTCTCAATGATTTGACCGATTTCTTCCAGCATCTGGGTTTCATCCAGTTTGTCATCCATATTTATCACCCTGATTATTATATCCGTAGATTCTTATCAAATGTAGTTAAGTTCTTGCATCCACTGGCAGTGACCACTACCATGTCTTCCACCCTGACACCACCCACATCCCTGTAGTATAAGCCAGGCTCGACCGTGACCACATTGCCCTTTTCCAACACCACATCCTGCAGTCCAAGCCCTGGCCGTTCATGTACATCAAGGCCCACACCATGGCCTGTGGAATGTATAAACCCTTCATCATCTCCTACATGGAACCCGGCATCGGTGATAGTATCGCATACTGCCTGGTGTACCTCGCTGCCATTTACCCCAGGTCCTATGAGGTCAAATGCAGCTTCCTGTGCCGCCAGCACGGCCTGGTGCATCTCCATTATCTTAGGGTCCGGCTCACCCCTGACAACAGTCCGGCTCATATCGCTGTAATACCTATGGGTAGTATGCCTGGGGAACACGTCCAGCACGATGGGCTGGTCAGCCATCAGCGCACCCTGTCCCTGCCAGTGTGGGTCGGCACTGAGGGGTCCGCATGCAACAATGGTACTATCGGCTTCGCATGCATTATCCAATAGGGAGTGGTGTATAAGTGCCCTCACGTCTTCGGATGTTAAGGTTTTTCCATTTGTCATAAGTTCGCCGTTCACGATGTCTGCCTTACTTATGACCCCGATTGCCCTGGTAACGGCCTGCTCACAGGCACGCTGGGCAGTGGTTATGGCTTGTATCTCTGAAATGGTCTTTTTTTCTCTTTGTATCATGATGGGACTTTTGACACATGTTATCTGGAAACCGGCTCTCTCGAGGCAGTCTGCATAAAATACTGGAAAATCCCTGGGCACAGCCACTTTGTGCAATCCTTCGCCCTTAAGGAGACTTGCAATCACCCTGCAATATGCTTCCCCGCTGTCCTTGTGTGCTTTTGCTTCTTCCTTAAGGCTGTAATCCGAAGAAGACCTGACATCCTCTATTCTGGATTCCTTTTCTGCACGCCCTTTTTCCATGCTTGAGACCATCAGCACCTCTTTACCAGAATTGAGGTACGTGAAAGCATCGCCTGCCAAGAACCGGGTAGCGTAATACATATCAGAATTATGGGTGCTGTTGGCGTGCATCAGGTAGGCGTCGAGCCATTCCTGTTCCAGGAATTGCTTAATATCCATAATTGTCCACCTGCAGGTTGCGTGTCACTCCCCTGGCAGCCAGGACACCGGTGGCAGCTGCGTTAACTATATCCCTTGATAATCCGGCGCCATCCCCGGCAGCATATAATCCTTCAATACTGGTTTTCATGTTGTTGTCCACTTCCAGGTGCATGGAATAGAACTTTATCTCAGGGGCATAGAGCAGCGTAGAATCCGATGCCACGCCCGGAATGATCTGGTTCAAGACTTCCAGGCCTTCAATTATATCCATGACGATACGGTGGGGCATTGCCATACTGATATCGCCGGGCGTTACATCTTTCAGGGTATTGGAGACAGGGTTTCGCTGGATGCGCTCCATGGTGGACCGCCGGCCCCGGCGCAGGTCTCCCATGCGCTGCAGCACAGGCTTGCCCCCGCCAATAGTAGTGGCCAGTTTGGCGACCGAACGGCCGTACCTGGTCGTGTTCTCGATAGGGTGGGTGAGTTCAATGCGTACAAGGAAAGCGAAGTTAGTGTTCTCTGATCCGGCATCCTTCATGGAGTGGCCATTCGTGGCTATGAATCCCTCATATTCTTCCTTGACTACAAAGCCGTGATGATTAGTGCAGAAGGTCCTGACAAAATCGTCGTATTTACGTGTCATGATATGGAACTTGGGGTCGCGGTTTATGGCGGTCACTGGTTCCATTATGATAGCCGGCACTTCCACCCTGACACCTATATCAATACCGGCATACCTTGCAGAGATATTGTGACCCTCAACCATATCGTCCACCCAGGCAGCACCTACACGTCCTGGGGCAAGGATGACGGCGTTTGCCTCAACACTGCTGCCGTCTTTCAGTACCACACCGGTACACCGGCCATCGCTGACAGCCAGGTCGATGACAGTGGTCTCAAGCATGAAGTGGGTACCTGCCTCTATCAGGCTATCCTTGAACCGTCCGATAAGTTCCGGGGTCTTATCTGAGCCGATGTGCCGCTGGGGGATGTCTATGAACCTGGCACCGACAGAAGCAGCCCTGCGTTTTAGGGCCTCTATCTCGGCATCAGGGGGTCTGCTTAGTGCTTCGGGTGCGCCGTGTTGTAAAAAAATCCTGTCAACATGGTCCACCAGTGCCCAGGCTGCATCGGAATCGTGGGTGAACTCGCTCAGGTCACCGCCGATATCGGGGCGCAGGTTAAGCGTACCGTCACTGAAAGTTCCGGAACCGCCCACGCCGCACATGATGTCACAGGGTTCGCAGTGGGTACACCGGGTCACCTGGTCCATCTGGCAAATGCGTCCGGATATATCCCGCCCCTGTTCTATAATTAGGATTGAAAGGTCCTTACCCAGCAGTTCGTGGGCTGCGAACATGCCGGCAGGGCCAGCTCCCACTATTATTATGTCATACGTTCCATTCAAGACAGTACCTCTTCAAGTTTGTCATATTTTACTGCCTTCTTTATCTCCCTGGCTATCCTGCGGCCCGTGGAAAAGTTGGGTCCTATAAGCTCAGAGTAGGGTGAACCTGACATGTACAGGTTGGTACCGGCCACGATGCGGGCCGATATCTCGAAGATACGGAACTCCAGTTTATCAGTGCATACGGTCTCAAGGCAGAAGGGTCCTATCATACCTCCGAACAGGTCGAGGGAACTCTCCACCACCTGTTCGCCCAGCTCAAATATCTTGGGTAGCAAAGATTCGCGGGCGACCAGTGGTATGTTGCCTGTGACCACGAAGGTGGGATACACACCCGCATCCTCAAGTTCACGGGGCGAGCCCAGCCTGAAGATTTCGTCTGCATTGGATTCCACGCGCCTGTCCATGCTCATAAGTTCAAGGGTGCCCTTGCTCAGGGCATATCCTTCAGTGGGTAAGGGTGAGTAGAAGTAGTGCAGGTAATAGCGGGTGCCCACTATGAACTCCTGGATGGTGTAGGGCTGGGACTCGTCCAGATGCTGGTAAAATTCTGCCTTGTTCTTGGCCACGAAGAAGCCCCTCCCCCCTTTGGCGCCATGGTATTTTACCATGACCGGAGAATTGATATCCTTGGGGTCGTCTATCTTCTTTGGCATTGATATGCCGGCGCCTTCCAGCCACTGTCGTTCCTTGTCGCGGTCCGACTCCCATTCCAGTACACGGCGGTTGCCGAAGGTGGGCAGTTCCAGGTTCATGAAGTTTTCATGACCCATATATTCCACGAATGAGCCGTGGGGGATGATGAGGGAGTTCTTTGCTGCCAGTTCCGGGGCTATATCAAGTATATCGGCATAGTTGTCCACGACCACGAACTCATCAGGTTTGGCCAGGGGAAAAGCGTCATAGAATTTAGGGGGTTTGCCAATGCAGATGCCAATGGTCTTTAAGCCTTCCTTGCGTGCGCCGTCGAATATCTGTAAACTGGTGTGGCTGGTAACTGTAGCGATAGTGAGGTTGTCCCGGTCGTATCCTGAGAGGATTTTTGCAATGCTGGGACTCATTAATGAGTTGTTTGTTTGTGCCATTAAACATAATTGTTTGAGGAAGTATTTAAGATTGGGGGATTTGAGCCCGATTATTTTTTGTCCACAAGACATTGAATCGCTGAAAGAAATACAAATATATTTAATAATAAATTTAATTAAATAACAAAAAAGTATATATTGTATAAGTGTGAATTACCGTTCAGGTGAATATATTGAATCGAATGATTTTTATCAGTCTTGTGATTTTATCAGTAATGTTAATCTCAGGTTGTACATCGGAACCGGAAGCCGTTGTTCCGGTCAATCCGGATAACATTTCAATAAGCAGCATTTATGTAAATATGCCAGAATATAAAGAACAGAATGTTAATATTGTTATCAGCAACAATGCTGATAAACCAATTGATTCTGTCACAGTGACCTCGTTTGGTAATTTTGGAGTTGACCAGAGCGGAACTGTTAATATCCCTGGAAAAATAGATGATGTCAGCAGTTCTGCTTCTTTAAGTTTTCAGATCAGGTCACCAGGATTTAATGTAGCCTCGGATACAACTGACCTTACCGTATCTTATGCTTCTGGAATGGATGATAAAGGTAAACCGATTGTCCGGACAAAGATTATTCCCGTTGATACATTTGTGTATCCGGATGCCGAGCTGCAATCAGTGGGTTTTGTAATAGATATGGATAACCTGCTTGATTCCCGCATGGAAATATGGGAACTCAAGAAAGGTCAAAATACAACGATTTCTTTCTATGTTAAGAATAATGGTAAGACCACAATAGATGAAAATACCCTGGTCGTGAGTTATGAAGTTGAAAATGATAGAATTGGCGGCAATGGCAGCTTTACGATACAACAGGCAATGGCAAAAAGCGGGACATCTTATACTCTCGGATTATTGGTTCCGGTAAAGAAAGATGCACCCAATGGTGAAACAAATGTGTTCGTAGAACTTTGGTATAAAGATCAAGTGATAGATACTGAAAACCTGGTGCTTAAAGTGAACCTGTAAATACGATATAATAAAACATATGAGATCCTTTATATTCCTCTTGGTCTTCATCAGCCTCATTTTTAGCGGATGCCTTCAGGAATATAATGAGATCAATATTACAGATGTCGATATTTTATCTGTTCCGAAAGATACTGCAACAGAACTGACCATAACTACATATATTCAGAATAACCAGAACACTGATAGCGGTTCTCTATCTTTAAGAGTCATGGTAAAAGATCCATCCACTAATCTTAATGTGGCTGAAATGGAAACAGATATCGGGTACATTAAAAGCAATTCGCAATCACATCATAGCGTATCACTGACCGTTCCGGAACCGGGAGAATATTTAATAGATGTTGCACTGCTTCAAAATGGAAATACCCTGAGTAATTACGGAGATTTCATAATTGTCAAAGCCAGGACAGATGTAAAAGAACCGGCAAAAATACAGCTTACTGATATGAACCTTGTGATCAAACAGTATGTAGACGGAGTATCAAAAGTCGTGGTGGATGTTTCCCCTGGTATCCATAACCAGGGAGGAGATTCCGAGCCTCTTACGATGGTAGTAAAAGCAATGGTCGATCCTTATACGGTTTATACCGAGAGTGATGAATTGGGTATTATCGAAGGTTCTGCCCGGGTCAGAGGAGATGTACGTTTTATCCTTCCGAAAAATAGTGAATATACTTTTTCCATAAATATTGAAGAAAAGGGAAGTACCATTGTCAGTGGGAATGTTGATGAGATTATAAAACTGAATACAATATATTTCAATACTCCCATGACCTACAAGATTATCGAAGAAGGGATGCCTCCTGTACACACACCAGAACCAGAACCCGGATTCAGTGGAATAGTTGCACTATTGGGTCTGCTGGTCATGTTCAGTATAATGGTTAGAACTCAGAATAAGAGGTGAGCTGAATGAATGATGAAACAATAAAAAAAGAACCGGAAAATTCTTTTAAAAAATTCATCAATGCCATCGTCGTGCTTATGCTGGTAATTTTGATATTCATCTCTTTGGTATCGTTCTTTTTCAATATGGAAAGAGCAATTGCAGACCTGTTCGATCCCAGGTACGAGGCCCTCATGCAGTCACTGTTCAGCCTGTTCGTCATCGGTATCGGGGTATTGTTAGTGAAAATGTTCTTATCAAAATAAATTTGATTGTTTTGGTATCCTGACATTATAGTTAAGAACTGGAGTGAACCCCAAAAAGTGGACAGGTAGTTAAGAAACATTCTTAACAAACATCTACAGAAAGGGTGCAAATATGAAAACAAGAACTAAATTCACACGAGAAAACAAAATATCGATTCTTCGTGAACTTGAGAACGGAAAAAGTGCAGCACAGGTATGTCGGGAAAACGGCATTCATCCCTCAATGCTATCCAAATGGAACAGGATTCTATCAGGTTCAGGAATATTGAATATGACTGACTGACTGACTCGTACCCATTCTATTTTTCATTCAATGAGACCTCGAACTCCTGGTTCCCACACACCGGTGACCTTCCCGACAAGTGCCAGTTTCCCCATTGCCCTGTTCACATCCTTGCTCACTCTAAACGGCATCCTGTCCTGCAATGGCGTACCAGGCAGTGGGGTGAAGTAATGGGAATGTATGCGCCCATCCTGCGCTATTATCCATTCTACCAGTTCAAGTGTCTCCTGCTGGTCTGCAGGCATTTCTCCAGGCAACCCGAAAATCACATCCACCACCGGCGTCAGGTCATATTCCCTGCACAGTTCCACGGCGCACTTCACATCTTCAACCGTATGCCCCCGTCCGATTTCATCAAGCACTCTCTGGCTGCCACTCTGCGCCCCCAGGCTCAGCGAAATGTTCTGGCAGTACTGTTTTACCAGTTCAAGGGTTTCATTGTTAACGAATTCGGGCCTGACCTCTGAAGGAAAAGTTCCAAAGAATATCCTGCATTTCTTTGAGACGGCTTCAAGCAGTGCTTGAATTTTGTTCGGTTCCGGGCGATTTCCATTTGAACCGTATGCAAAGGCATTGGGCGATACGAACCTCACATCCCGCATCATCCCCGCATACTCTGCCACCACTTCAGGACTGCGATGGCGCATCAGGTGGCCGAACAGGCAGGGGGTCTGGCAGTAGCCGCAGTTGTGGGGGCAGCCCCTCGTTATCTCGATATAACCCTTGAGAAGTTCAGCTGAGAACGGGGGGTAGCGGTCCAGGTCAACAGGGGGTCTTGCACCTGTATGTACACACCTGCCCTTGTCCATATATGCAATGCCTTTTACATCTGCCGTGTCGCCGCTCTGGATGCTGTTGACCAGTTCGGGCAGGGTCTCTTCACCTTCCCCCACCACCACGTAGTCGAAATATTCCAGGCACTCCTGCGGCCGGGCAGAAGGGTGGGGTCCTCCCGCAATATAGGTGGAATCAGTTGGCGATTCCCTCACTTCTTTAAACACCGCCCCGGCCTGGGCCGTGGCAAAACTATACACCATAATGCCGTCCTCTGCTTTTTGCACCATGTGTGCCCCCTGTACCAACGGCATCAGGGCTGCCAGGCTGTTACTGTTCTTCTGGTTCCAGCGAAAATGTACCCTGTCCAGTCTTTATCCCCCCTATACCTGGATGGGGATGAGTGTGATGCACAACAGGCCCGCAAGGAATATCAGTACACCCAGCAACATTCGGCTGTGGCCTATTTGATCCGAATCTTCCAGAGGTTCAGGGTGTCCAGCGACTGCAAACAAAGATATGAACAATCCCCAGAACAACCACATGGAACCGTTCTGCTGCATTACAAAATAGATGAACAGTGACATAGACAGCAACACGAACGGCACTATGGCGGATATATAAGCTGCCCTGGGGCCCAGCATGGCACGCATTATATGTCCGCCGTCAAGCTGGCCGGCAGGTATCAGGTTCAGCGCGGTTACCAGCATGCCGACCCAGCCGGCAAAGGCCACAGGATGAATGATCATTTCATTACTCATTTCTCCTACAAAACTGGCAATAAAGTTAAATAACACGGGCAGTGACAGTTTATAATAAAGAAAACCATCCTGGGGCACAATATCTACAGGGGGTAAGGACAGACCTATTGCTGTTACTATTATCGAGGCGACCAGGCCCACTATTGGTCCGGCGATTCCCACATCGAACAGGGCAGTGCGGCTCGGAATCGGACCCCTGTGCTTAATGATGGCACCCATGGTACCAATCCCGATAAAAGGGATGAAATAAGGCAGGGACGTCTTCATACCATGCAGTTTTGCAACAATATAATGCCCCATCTCATGGGAACCCAGCACGAACATAATAGCCAGGGTAAACGGCGCTCCTGCAATAATCTGTTCAGGATGTGAAAAAGGGTCCACACCAAAGAACATAGAGCCAAAGAACATAGTAGTGAAAACGGTAATTGTCGCCAGTATAATATTCCACCCGATACGTTCCGGCTTTTCTTCAATTGGGGCTACCACCAATATATGTTCACCCAGTTCGTACGCCATCTGGACACCATATCCAATGATATATAAGGGGGTCCACAGGCGCTTGATTATATCTTTTGGGTCGTTTGTGGGGGTGCCTGAAAAAAAGTATGATCCATCTTCGTATGAATACTCATAAATTTTAAAATCCGGCACTTCTGACCTGATAAACTCGAGCATGTCAATTTCGCTGTCAGTATTTTCAGCAATGTCAGTATTGTTAACAATGTCAGTTTTGTCAATATGACTGCCGTCCGGTTCGTTCATAATATCTCTACAACCCCTCTTGTGCCATCAACCCGTACCATGTCCCCTGTTTTGATAGTAGTGATAGCATCAGGTTCGGTGCTGTCCACCATTGGGATACCTGATATGATGGCGCCCACAACCACAATGGGCTCGGCAGACCGATTAATTACTGCCGCAGGGGCTGTGCCGTTCTTTTTCAACTGGTACATTACATAAGAACCCACGGTCGAACCTTTGCCTGCAGGGAATACCAGTATTTTACCGCTTATGCTCAGTCCCTTTAGTTCGTGTTTTTCCTCAATTACTATACCGGTCGCTGGGTCCACACTGCCCAGGAATGAGATTGACTCATTGGTAACCAGTGCTTCACCCTGCCCACATCCACGGGAGATAGGTCTGCCTTTCAAGGTCTTAATCAGAATCCCTCCTAAGGCATTCACGGATGCTGGCCAGACCTGACCCCACACCGCACATGCCCGGGATGTACTTCAATGCCTTGCCAGAATCAGTGAGGACGTATCCGAACCGTTCAGTGGCAGGGGACACTACCATGCAGGTGTCCACGAACACCTTTGCACCGCTGGCCTCTATCCTGCGCACCGCATCAGGAGATGCATCCCTGACCTGGCGTGAGGTGTATATCCACACCTCTTTTTCGACCTTCACTCCATCAAGCAGCTCGGCAACCGATTCCAGTTCTTCCTGTGAATAATGGGGGCAGCCCAGAGCCACCAGGTCAACGTCACGGCCGCAGTCTTTATCGAACACTTCATCGAGCTGGCTGCGTTCAATAGTAATGGTCTCTGCCGGGGCCTGGTATGAACCGGATTCAGGAGTTGCCCCGTCTACATGATACAGTGCCACCGCACCCGAGGCGGCCATGGCAGCACCCAGTGCCTTAAGTTCTGTATTGGTTGGCCGCGACTGTAGTTTGAACATAGGAACGTCAGAACCCACCAGAGCCCCTACCAGATAACCCAGCGCGCCGTAGTCAGCACCTGATAACAGGCAATCAACCTGCACGGTGATAACAGGTACCCGGTTCTCGTCTAAATGGTATCCGTAGTTTGCAGTCTTGCCTATAAGTGCGGCAGCCAGTGCTGATGGTCCACCTTCGCGGTTGGTCCTGGCGCCGATAACGGAATTGGCATATGAGACCGCTGAACTTTCACTCCAGGCCAGATGGTCGTCAAAAGAGGCCAGCGAGGCATCGATATGATATGGTGTACATGTGCATTCACATCGTATGCCCAGGCGCTGGTATGCTTCTATGATTTTTGTTTGATTGGCTGCAAATTCCTCATCCACGCCCATCTCACGCCAGCGTTCAAGGTCCATGCCGGCAGGGTTCAGTATGGAGGGAACCACAACTTTCCCCTCAAGGTCAGATATCCATTCCAGCCCGGCATCACCGATGGTCTTGTAACTGACTCCAGCTATCTGGGCACTTTTTATGGGCACCAGTGAATCTGCACCATAGATATCACCCAATGCGGTAAGGAGCTCCATGGCCTTTTGGAGCGTTGGTCCCTTTTCTCCGTCCAGCAGTGCTTCCTCTTCCCTGGTAAGATGCAATCCTAATCCTCCAACATGGACGGGCGCCTGAACTTATGTTCTTCACCCAGTATCATAGTGGCGTCCAATCCCATCTTGGTAGTATTTCCGTTAGGGGTACACATGGGGTCAAGGCTGCTGCCCCTGACATTGGGGTACACTACCAGGTCGCGGTCGGCCCTGAACCTGGTTGCGATGGCATATTCAACATCATATGAGTTAAAAATATCAATATCATCATCCACTACGACCACATGTTTCAGGCTGCGGTGGGCGGTAAATGCGGCGTCGATGGCCTTACGGCCATCATCCTCATTGTTGGAATGTATCTGGACAATAGCATGAAGGTATGAACAACCTCCTTCGGTCAACACTGCATTACGCACATCACAGACCTTGCCGACCTCCTTCAGGATAAGGGGTTCGTAGGGTACACCCATGAGCATTTTATGTTCGCCACCCGCAGGCATGATGGCGTGATAGATTGGGTCCTTCCGGTGCATGACTTTGGTGATGCGGATAAGGGGCTCCTGCCGAACGATATCCAGGGTGCCGGTGATGTCCACGAAAGGTCCTTCGTCAACCCTGACCTGAGGGTCGATATATCCTTCCAGCACCCATTCAGCGTGGGGTACTTTGATGCCGTTATCAAGCTGGAATAGTTCAATAGGGCGGCCCAGGAGTGCGCTTGCATATTGGAATTCCTGGCCTTCAGGCACCCGGGTTGTGGTTGCCAGCAGTACACCAGGGTCAATGCCTATGACCACTGCAATAGGAAGGGGGTCACCTGCCTGCGAGGCGGCTTTGTGAAGGTTATATGTATGCCTGTTCTCGACCAGACGGCCTACCATAGTGTCCTTGCCTGTGACCATGAGCCTATGGATTGAGGCGTTATATGTGCCGCCGTATTCTGAAACTACCACACCTGCTGTAATATAAGGGCCACCGTCCTGGGGGAAGTATGTCAGAATTGGTACCTTGCTGAGGTCAACTTCGTCTTCGATAACCTCCTGTGAAGGCGTTTCGTCAACCAGCACTACTTCCCCGTTGGCTTCGATACCTGCCAGATAGTGAACCATGGTCTCAGGTGAGGTTCGCAGTGCCTTTGCCATCAACTGCCTGTCTGCAATGATGTTCATTACAATTTTATGTCCCATTGCATCATTAAAAAGAACCGGGCCTTTTTTTTTATGTGTTAATCCTGATACTTCCAGATAAGGAGAACAACTATAATTGATCTCATATAATGTCTGGTCTGACCTTAGTTGTTCAATGAAATTTCTTAAACTCATTTTGCCTCTGTTAAAATCTTATAGCTGGCATATCTTATAATAGCTTTTACACAATTCAGGGGATTATAATATTACATTCATTATAAAAATAGCTATTGCCATAATATTGTAAACAAAAAAATACGATAAACTTATATAAGTTAGATACCAAGATAATTCGACTTGCAAGTAATCATTAATATAGATTCTGCTTGTTAATTTGATAAAATCAATTCCAAATTTCACCAAGAGGAGGAAAATATTTAATGGCTGAGTTTAGTTATTATTCGGGAATACCTTCATTTTATATGATGATAGGGATTGCAATGATTGCAATTCTAATATTTTTATTAGGAATGTATCTGAATATGCAAAAATGGGGCGGCGGAAGTGCGTCTCATTTCTTGAAAACCTTTTTAAAATCTATTAACCATGAAAAATTGGGACACCATAAAAGGCAAAGCCTTTTAAGCACAATAATACTGGATATCTTACTGCAGCGCAGAATACTCAGACGCAGCCCGTTTAGATGGGTGATGCACATGATGATATTTGTAGGATGGATCGGTATGTTCATTTTTTCAATGATCTTTGCAGTATTTGAAGTGCTGCATGAGATTGGAATGGAAATCAACCTGGTGGAAATAAGAGGCAGCCTTGACTTTGGTAATGAAGTACTTGGATATTTGCTGTTGATAGGACTTCTCATTGCGATTGCAAGACGCCTGGCAATTTCAGATGTTGTCAAACGCACTCAAATGTTTGACTGGGTACTTGTTTTGGGTACGCTGTTCATTACAGTAACAGGTTTTATGGCAGAAGGTTTCAGACCAGATGCCATGGCAGCAGGTGCATGGACTTTCCTGGGCGACAATGTAGCATTAGCCGAAACTTTTGCATTGTTCCATGTAGCAATTTCACTGCTGTTTTGTATTGCATATATTCCGTACAGCAAGTATATGCATATGTTAGCAGCACCAATGGTCATTCTTGTAAATGGTGGAGGAGAGTAATATGGCAGATGAAGAAAAAACCAGACCTGTAATTCCAAAAGGAGAGCCATATATCAAGACTGATGTAATTAGTCCTACTTTTATGATGCAGTACGATGCCTGCACCAGATGTGGGGAATGCGATAAATGGTGCCCTGTTCTGGACGCAAAAGACGGAGACCGGAAATATTCCCCGATGAACAAGATCAGCCGGTTCAGGGAATTTATGGGACAGAGTTATGGCTTAAAAGCAAAATTATTCGGACCGAAAAAGCTCGATGAGGATGACATTCAGGATTTTGCCGATGCCTTTTTCCACTGCAGTACCTGTGGGGTCTGTGCTTCGGTCTGTCCGGCCGGTATCAATACTGTTGATATGTATGAAGCCACCAGACAGCAGCTTGTGATGAGGGACAACGGTCCATACGGAAAGACTGTCATGTTTCCCAAGCTTATTGGTGATTTTCGTAATCCGTATATGAAAGACCAGAAACAAAGACTGGATTGGATACCTGATGATGTTGAGATAGCCGAAGAGGCAGATGTGGCTTATTTTGCAGGATGTACTGCCGGATTTAACCAGCAGGTACTTGGAGTCGCTACAGCCAGGGTCTTAAATCACCTGAATGTTCCATTTATATATCTGGGAGAAGAGGAAACGTGCTGTTCTTCTGCTCTTATAAGAACAGGCCAGCCTCACAAAGGTGATATCCCTTATATAAACGCCAAACATAATGTGGAAGCACTGGAGGCAAGGGGAGTCAAGAAGGTGATGTTCGCATGTGCGGGTTGCTACAGGGTTGCAACTATAGACTGGCCGAAACTACTGGGTAGAAAACCCAACTTTGAAGTAGTACATGTGGCTGATCTACTTGCAGACCTTATCCAGCAGGGTAAGATCGAATGGAAGAAATCCTTTGATAATAAGATTATTACGTATCACGACCCGTGCCATCTTGGACGGCATTGTGGTGTGTATGAAACACCGAGAATAGTATTAGATAACCTGCCAGGCCTTAAATTCGTGGAAATGGACAGGATCAAGGAACTTCAACGGTGCTGTGGAGCAGGCGGCGGCGTAAAGGCCGGAATAGCTGATGTAGCGCTTGAGATCGCATCTGAGCGTATCAGGGATGCACAGGCTGTTAATGCAGATATCCTGTCATCTTGCTGTCCGTTCTGCCGCCGGAATATTGGTGATGGAAGGGATAATGTATATGACCAGAAGGGTTCCACGAACTTTGATCTGAGAGATAATCCTGAAAATAAGATGCAGGTGGAAGACATGATCGTGCTTGTGGCTGAACTTATGGGTCTGTCAACGAAGATCAAATCCCAGGAAGAAGCGGATAAAGCAGCAGGAGTTGAGCCAGAAGGGCCTAAACACCTGATAGATCTATAATCTGGAATTGGCGCATGTCATGCGCCATATCCTTTTTTTTATCGTGTTTCTCACTGTCTGCAAAAAATCACATAATTTTTTATTTATTATAGCTCACAACGTATAACGTTGTGTACTCATGTTAATCCGACCGATGGAAGGATTTTTCTTGAATAATTGTAAAATACTATTAGTCATTATCTTATTCTATGGCAGAAGATAATGAACTGACCGATGACGAACTGGAAGAGCTCCTGGTGCAGCAGGTAAAACAGCAGCCTGTGAAATGTAAGATGAAGCCTGCTTTAAAGTTTGTCAAGAAGGACACTGTACCGCCGGACGATGATTCATAGAGCTGTGCGGAAGCAAGTAGAAAGGAGATAATTGAAAAATGGTATATGTAACAGGTTTTCGATGTTTCAAATGTGGTAAGCACCATCTACCGGATGAGATTGAGAACAAGCCGATTCCCCGGTGTTCCAATTGTAACTCCGGGCTGGATGCAGAATATGACTATGATTCTATAAGGAAGTCCCTACTTACCGACCCGTTCAAGCGTGCGAGCCCCACCCACTGGAAATACTGGGCGTTCTTACCTGTGCGCGACCTGTCCAATATCATTACTATGGGTGAAGGTGGCACACCCCTGCTTGAGAATGATTCGCTGACAAAGGATATCGGATGTAGGCGGTTGCTGATAAAATATGAGGCTATGAACCCGACCGGCTCTTTCAAGGACCGGGGCTCGTCCCTTGAGATAACCAAGGCGATGGAGTACGGTAAGAGACGGGTGGTACTGGCTTCTACAGGCAATATGGGTGCTTCAGTGGCGGCCTACGCTGCTTTTGCCGGGCTTGAGTGCATTGTGTATGTGCCCAATATTGTGGCTTCGGCCAAGATAAAGCAGATTAAGGCGTATGGGGCTGAGATTCGGTTTGTGGATGGGGATTATTCGCAGGCGATGGATAAGGCTGAAGAGTATGTGATGGAGCACAGGGATTCGTTCCTTACCGGTGATTACCCCTGGAGAGGAGAGGGCACTAAGACTGTGGGGATGGAGATTGCGGACCAGTTGTACTGGAGTGTGCCGGATGTGGTCATAGCGCCTGTGGGTAACGGCACCCTGATATGGGGCATTTTCGAGGCGTTCAATGATATGTTTGCTGTAGGAATTATCGAGCGCAAGCCTGCGATTTTCGGAGTGCAGGTGGATGCCTGCCGGCCTGTGGTGGATGCATGGGAGAATGGGGTGGACGATATCATTGCTGTGGAGAACCCCCAGACTGTAGCGACTGCTATTGCGTGCGGGGACCCCATTGATGGGCTGGGGGCTTTGCGTGCTGTGAGGGAGACGGGGGGGCAGGCGGTGAGTGTGTCTGATGCTGAGGTGATTGAGGCGCGGGATTTTTTGGCTGGCAATGGTATTTTTGTGGAGCCGAGTGGTGCGGTGGCTTATGCGGGGGCGCGGAGGGTGTCAGGGGTGCTGGAGGGTAAGACTGTGGTGTGTATGGCTACCGGGCATGGGCTGAAGGATATGTGGGGGATTGAGTGATGAGATGGGATTGGGATTGGTGGCCCTCCCTCATTATCTGCTGCGGGGGTGTGGTTTCAGATTCCGCTGGTTGGTGTTGGTGGAGACCACCCATGGTTGTTAAAATATATGATTTTAATCATTATACCCCGAAGCTCTGCTGGGATTGGGTGTGCCGGCGCAACGTTTGACTTGTATAACCCATCTTCGTCAGATTAAAATCAAATCGCTATCCGTCAACCCCCTCCCATTCCGAGTCTGTCCTACAACTATTTAATCTCGATTGACTTTAAATATTCACTCTCCCTCAAATACTTACAATTGAACATCTGCAAAATGTTTTTTTGCACATCCGTCACAGGCATAAGCTTTTTACCTTCACATTTAGTTCCCCTCACACCCAACATTGCAACTTCACACCTTTCCAGCATACTATAGACCTTCCTCACACTACCCACATCCTCAACCGGAGCTTCCCTCAGCCTGTTCGTAACAGTCACATCCAGCAAATAAGCCAGAATGCATATCGTATAATGTGCACGTACATGA
>JAKRWB010000293.1 GCA_022353185.1 ANME-2 cluster archaeon
GTAAATCAGATCGATTCTCTTGGTATCCAGATTATGGGAACTGGTTTTCAGCTATCCAGAACAACTGAAAGGATGGATCCTCAAAATTTTCTATTGAAATCTCTGCAGGTTTTGTGGGATGATCTGGAAGACAAAACCGATGTTTTGCCTATATTGTTAGATGATGTGCAGAATTTTGACAGGGTTTCCGAGATTTTCACCCTGATCAAAAATGTTCTTAGCGATGAAGAAATTGTTAAAACGCGATATTTGTTCATCCTTTCCTGCACTCTGGAAGGCTGGTCAAAATTTATGCAGCTGCATCATCCAATTGGTAGATACTTTACACCAAGGATCACTCTGGAAAGATTATCCCGGGAAGAGTGCTATTATGTTATTGACAAAACGCTGGAAGGAACCGGGATTGCTTTCGAGAAAATAATAAATGATAAAATATATGAGTATACTCGAGGACATCCTTACGAATTGCAGGTTCTGTGTTCCAATCTGTATGATAATGCAATCAAAGGCAGAGTTACGTTAGACCAGTGGTCTCCTACATTGAATGAAACGTTACTAAATTTAGGAGAAATGGTCTGGGATGCACTGTATAATGAGGCAAGCGAACAGGAAAGAAAAGTCCTCTATGCGATAGCTTCGCTTGATAGACCATCAGGTAGAAAGGAAATCACCAATTTCATTGAAATTCATAATTTAGGCCTTTCCGGCAGTGTTGTGGGAGTTCTTCTGGGTAGACTTTTGGAGAAAAAGTTACTTGTGAAGCCAGATAAATATCAATATGGATTGATAGATAAGTTATTTGGAGAATATATTTTGCGATATAGAGGTTATGATGGCAGTGGTGCTGTATTGAAGTTTGATAGTAACATGTAATTAGAAATGGATGGTACTGTTAGGCTTAAGCTGCGCAGTTTTGAGGTAAAGTGGGCAATATATCATATTCTATTATAGGTGTAAGAATGAAAAATAAAAAGGTTGTCGTCACTGGTGGACTGGGATTCATCGGATCTAATCTCGTTGAAAGGTTGATTGCAGATAATGAAGTAACAATTATTGACGACCAATCAACTGGAAAGTCAGCGAATATTGAACATTTAGATCCAGTAAATCTTAATCTGATCAATGCCAGTATTACCGATCTCGACTTAACGGAAGTGTTTAAAGACCAGGACTATGTTTTCCATCAGGCAGCTCTGCCAAGTGTTCCCAGAAGCATAAAAGACCCTAAAAGGTCAAATGATGTAAATATTACTGGCACATTGAATGTGCTGATAGCAGCCAGGGATTCCGGAATTAAAAAAATAGTCTGTGCATCATCTTCATCTGTCTATGGTGATACGC
>JAKRWB010000294.1 GCA_022353185.1 ANME-2 cluster archaeon
TAAATATCAGGACATAACGTCTGCCATCGACCGTTCCAAGGTTTTCATAGTATGTTGTGTCATCATATTTCCTGAACCCCATTTTTATTATCTGTTCAGTCATATTTTCTTCGTTGATCGATTCAAAACGCTCAATATTGACCTTTTGCGTGCCTGGAATCTGATTCTTGTCGAGAGCTGTGATATACTTGTATTTTTCGAGCTCCAGGTGTTTAAGATTCTCATCAGAGACCATTCCCCTGTCAAAAACCAGCACAATCTCGTTATCTTTGAATTTGAATTCTCTTTTCCACTGAACCGACAAATTTTTGATCCTTTTGACATCTGCTGTGTAATCTTCAAGGATATCCCATGCGAATGGATAACCAGATGAGTTCACCAGAAGTGAGAGGACGACTCTCTTTTTCCGAAATCCGTTGCTTTTGGTTCGCCCTGCGCTCGCTAACTCACATTTCCGCCCATCGAAATACGTATCGGTAAGATCGTAAAAGACGATGTGCATGCTGCCCTCGTCCCGTTTTTTCAGGGTTTTGTACAGGTAACGCTCTATATCCTCCTTTTTATCCTCAATGAGATCAAGCTCACGAAATATCCTTGATTTATTGATATGCTGACCGTTTATGTGGAGAATACGGTCTAATGCGGTTTTGTTGAACCAGTCTACAGCGGAAAGATAACTTCCCGGATCAAGACAGCGATATAGTGTCAATATTTCCACAATCTCTGATGTCTGCACGTCTTTGTCCCCTGATTGCGGGAATATTTTCGAAAGATTCCACTGCTTCCAGATAACATCCAGGAATGCAACGTCTAAATAGCGCCAGTGATCTTCAAAGATCAGGTCTTCTACGTTTATCGTCTCGATCTCGAGCCCTTTCATGACCGCAAGACCGCGCCGGATCCGCTGCACCTCTTCCGGCGCCAGACCGCTTAAGTAAGTAATCACACGATGCCTATTCTTGCCGTTTTCTCTGTATGGCTCTACGAGACTGTAGTACTCATGGTGGTGATGCTTGAGATACCAGTTGAACTTCATACTTTTATATTGGTCGTAAATTACTTAAAGGTATTGATATAATAACGGAATGTATAGAGGGTAATTTGTTTAGTAATGGTGGGAAATTATTGGTCGTAAAAAATGCTGAAGATGGATGGTACTAATAGGCAAAATGGATGTGAAAAGTAGCCATATGTATCTGGTTTTGTGCTATGGAACCATCACGAAAGCGAAGTTAACTGTGGGAAAGGTGGGTTGAAACTGAGAAAATTACCTGTATCGATATCGAAATGCGTTTATACTTTCCTATACGTCAAGAAATTCGTATCACTGCACTCCAACCTCAAAATTCGCCGCTGATGGCATCCCCAAATCGACCACGCCGTCACCGCCTAAAATCACATACCTTAAATACCTAAAAATTTCTACAGCATCCCACATGTCTGAATACCACATCCGCATCCAGGACCTCCAACCCCAGGACCGGCCCCGCGAACGCCTCCTGAAAAATGGCCCGTCCGCACTCTCAGACTCTGAACTGCTTGCCATCATCCTGCGCACCGGCACCAGGGGCGAGAATGTCCTGAACCTGTGCAGCCGCATCCTCTCCACATACAACATACAGCAGCTCAGCCGCGCCTCTCCCACCAAACTGCAGGAGATACACGGTGTAGGAGCCGCCAAGGCTGCTGAGATGACCGCCATGTTCGAGCTGGCACGCAGGCTTGAGACCTTCACCGAAGAAGAGCGCCCACGTATCAGCAGCCCCGAGGCCGCATACCGTTTCCTCTATCCTAAACTGCGCGAGCTGAAAAAAGAATCATTCATCGCCCTGCACCTGGACACCAAGAACCGGCTCCTGCGAGAGGAGACCGTGTCCGTGGGCAGCCTCAACGCCAACATCGTCCACCCCCGCGAAGTGTTCAAGACCGCCATCCAGGAAAGCGCCGCCGCCATCATCGTGGCTCACAACCACCCCAGCGGCGACCCCACCCCCAGCCAGAACGACATCGACATCACCCGCAAACTTGTCGAAACCGGCCGCGTGGTTGGTATCGAGCTCTACGACCACATCATAGTCGGCGACGGCAGGTTCCTGAGCCTGAAAGAACAAAACCTCATGTAACAATACTTATTTCCCACTGCCATCACGGCGGGGTTATCATGGCCCAATCCAGCATCAAGCCATCCAGTGCCATCAAAATTATCTTACTGCAACCATCAGGCAGGTCATAGGGCAACTCTTCATACCCAATAAACAATTCATCATCAATATTAATTTCCGGCGGCGCCAGTTTCACCTTGCCAAACATATATTTTTCATTTGTTTTCAGGTCCTGGACCACAACGTTACGCCATGCTTTTCCTTCTATTACATTAAGGACCACACATTTCCTCTTTATCTTCTTAACTTCATCCGAACTTGCCGCACTCATAATTATCACCAATTATTAATTTTAAACATTTGAATATGTAATTAAACTGTTACTGGGGTATATCTGACCCCTAATAACATTTTTCATTCACAAAAAATATGACCTTGTATGGACAAGAAACTCGCCGGGTAAGCATTTCCCATAAAACTGCATCACAGAATCTCTTCAACCATATCCCAGTCATGCTCGTAGATGTGGGCACTGACACTGATAGTGGTTATCATACCCGGTTCAACACCAATCTCACCGGCAACATACTCCAGCAACCTGGACAATCCATACAGGTTGGCCGGATACGCCCCCGCAAAATCATGACTCCTAAACAGCGTGGTCAGGTTAACCTTCCCACCCCGAATCTTAAAATCATCAATAATCATGCAGGGCACCTCATCCACCACAGTATCAACAGTAGGAATCCAGGTAACCGCTGTCGCCCTGCGGCTGGTAGGATTACTTTTCAACTTATCTATCACATACGCTATCTGGTCAATTTCATCATTCCAGTTACGCAGCCGTTGCCCATAGGTATACTCAAAATCCTGCACATTCTCCCCAGTTATCAACTGCTTGGCATATTCCTCAAGCCGCTCCTCGTTCCATGAAATATCAGTTGGTATCCTGTCAGTATATGGGTCCTGTATTACTACCATAAGGTTAAGGTACTCCCGTATCCGGCTTCCCCGCTCGTCAGTGACCTCATGTCCGTGGTTCCATATCATGTTAAGCCCGCGATACCATGCATCACTGATAGTACCAGCCCGAATTATTCTGCCAATTTGAAGTGTCATATCTGCACATCTCTGTATTTTAAGGTAATGCTATTTTTCAAAAAGTTTAAGTTTATTCAAAGTAGTTAAACATAATGTTATTGAATTATTATATATTGTGGTTACCATGGACCCAAAGTTCATAAAAAGACATCAGGCATCTGAGACTTTTATAATAAAAAAACGTTCATTTTTCGAAAATGACGTTATCCTGCCCGGAAATGCCATCGTTGGTGCAGGTTCCAGCTTCTGGGGAGACCTGATGGTAAAAGGCACTCTTGACCTTGGCAGGGGGTCAAATGTCAAAGGAAACATTACCGCAGAAACAGCAGTGATCAGTGCCGACTCCAATATAGGAGGTAACATTAAAGTATCAGGTGACCTCATGCTGCTGGATAGGGTCAATGTAGGGGGATTAGCCTATGCCGGCGGCGATATGTTCATACGACCCATGGTCTTTGCCAGAAGTGCCGAGTGCAAAGGCGATATCCAGGTAACGGGTAAGACTGATATCAAAAGTATTCATTCAGGCCGCAAGCTGGTTGCTCGGAAGGACTGAACTTTCATGACTTATTTTTCGGGACTTTTGGAATTCATGTGCTTTTTTCTTGGCCACAGCATACGTGAACAGGTAAAGTTCATTTAAAAATATGGTCGAATCCTTTAGCAGTTCAGGTTCAAATGTGCCTCGGGACAGGAAATCCAGCACATATATGGTGGCTATGCAGGCCTGGCTGAATTCATCGATGTCCGCAAAAACCTCGCTCACACTATTGTACGCTGATAACCACGGTTTTTTTAACACACCGGTAAGGGCAATATTGAATGAACCCACAGGTCGGATAGCATTTATCTCCATGAGATTATCGCGCACAATCGCAGCTTTTTCCTGGTCCCATTTCTCCAGAGGAGTAGGATATAATTCATATTCCTTCCAGATGTCTTCCAGCACTGTCAACAGGAAATCTTTTTTCTCTTCCAGATGGATAATATGGTAATCAGCTTTGAACCGAGGCGTACTTTGAAGATATGCCCGCAAGAGTTCACGCAGTTTCAGGGGAACAGGTCCTTCAAGTTCGTCAATCTTCCCAAGTACTTGATATTCCCTATCACTCAGTGGTACGACAACCCATTTTACCATGTAATCTCCTTGAAAATACTAATATATATAATTCTTTATTGGCAGTCAGCCTATAAATAAACACAACATAATAATTGGTTCTTATGCAGTAAACAGATAGTAGATGACATAAACATCAAAGCAAACAGAGGTGAATTTCAGTGAATGTCCTGATGCTATAGCGCAATCAGGGTGATATAATGGTTTTACTCAATGATTGTAAAACCAAGCATCCAGGCACCAAATATTGTGTACTGCACAGCTTTGATAAACTTGTAGAACCTTTAGGGCATGCTTTTTTCATCACCCCGCAATCCGCATCATTTCCCTGATCCTCATACCGATGCCTGCAAACACAGCAATCAATACAATGGCGATCACTGTATAGACCGATAAATTAGGAACAACCTCATATATTATCAGATATGCGAATAAAAAGAGCGTTCCGAGCAACACCGAAACTCCTATCGGGTCTCTGCGCACGGGTTCTCCCGGATAATTTTTCCGGCGATCATCGATCATATCTTCTGCGGTCTGAGCCGCTGTAGATGTACCCTGGGATAAATCCAATATCATAAGGCAGAACCTATCAATGATAATACCAAGCGCTTCAGACGGATTCTTGCTGAACCATGCTGCAAAGTTCTTAACTACGATCGCTGCATCAGCAGTCCACTGCGCACCTCTTGCAAGCGGATTGTTTATGAACCACATAAACAGTACTCCACCCTTACGATAGAACCAGTCGGTATCGAGACTGATAGTATTTTCCGGGTTCAGTTTCTTCTTTAATACCAGAAAACCGACATAAGTGAATAAGAGCAGTTGAATCGTTCCGACTACATGCGGTATTGCATAGGGTTGATAGTCAACAGGCTGAAATGGTAAAATACGATATAGTACCTGTGGATAGCAACCAATTAAGGTACATAGAAATGCCATAGCACCCATTCCGAGTAACATATTGGCCGGGGGATCTCTTGTTTTTATTCCCGCATCCTTTCCAAAGAATACAAAATACGGTAATTTCAGACCGGTGTGAAGAAACGTTCCGATAGCAGCACATTCAAGCATTAAGAATATGATAGCATTATGATCAAGTGCTGATGCATGGATTATCATTGATTTACTTATGAATCCATTAAATAACGGGAATCCTGATATGGAAAACGCTCCGACCATATACAGTAAAAATGTAATCGGCATGACTTTATACAGTCCTCCGAGCTCTGTAAGTTTATTCTTACCAGTCATAAAAATTACTGAGCCCATACCCATAAAGAGCAATCCCTTGTAAAGGATATGACTAAATGCATGTGCAACTGTACCGTTTAATGCCAGCATTGTGCCAATTCCAATACCACATACCATGTAACCTACCTGACTGATAATATGATATGCAAGAAGCCTTCTAATGTCGTTTTCAAGCACAGCATATACAACTCCATATAGTGCCATTATCGCACCAAGCCACATGAGTAGTTCAACACCTGCAAAACCACGTGCAAGCACATATACTGCTGTTTTTGTGGTGAAAGCTGTCATAAAGACCGCTCCTGTGATCGTTGCCTCTGGATATGCATCAGGCAACCATGCATGGAGCGGAGGCACTGCTGCATTAATAAGAAAACCAATCAGGATCAGGATTGTGGCAGGGCTACCGAAATCGAATGCATCGAAGGCAATCGATCCACCATTCTCCTGCATAAACAGAATTATGCCTCCAAGCAAAATGACTCCACCTGCAACATGTACCATCAAGTATCTAAATCCAGCATCAATCGATGTCTTCTTACGACGGTACCAGACAAGACAGACTGAAGACCATGCCAGAAATTCCCAGAAGATGAATAATGTCAACAAATCTCCTGCAAAAACAACACCAAGAGCACTTCCAACATAGATGAAAGCGGCAACGTTCTGCCCTGTTTCTTTAATATGCAGTGCATAGATCGTCATACAGAAAGCAGCGATCACAAAGACATATCCAAAGCATTTGCTGAGAAGGTCCACCCTACCAAAGATCAAGTCATATTCCATAAAATGATGAATCCAGTATGTACCTTCCTGCATTTGCCAAACATTAATAAACGCCACAATTGGGATTGCAAGCAGATATAACTGTTTTAGCCGCCCACGAAAGAGTGGTATTAAAAGTGCACCCAGGATAAATATTGCAAATGGTGGTATTGCCATTAACTCACCTGTCATAATAATCCTCCTCCACCATTATTCCAGCATGTCCAAACGCCTTAGATAGAATAATAATCAACGCACAGCCTACAAATCCATATATCGCACTAAATACCGGTATTTTCTCCCATATGAACCCAGCCTCCTCTTCATGGTCAGCTGGTTCTGACATCCCGTATTGTACAATAAAACCTAACAGGCAACTGATGATAAGACTGATGTACAGTACATAGACCATTTTTTTCACAGTTTTCGGATTTTCCAGTAATCTTTCCAGGAACCACATATTAAATCCCTCCTCCCGTAACATTTGCAACTGCAATATTTACAATGTCAAGGAACATACCCGGCGCATCAGGCCATATCCCTATGATTATCGATATGATCGCTGTCAGTGTAAGCGGCACCAGCATGGTCAGTGGCGCTTCTTTATATGTCAGCTCTTTATCGGGTTTTTTGAAGAATGCAACATATATAACAGGGAAGAAGTATGCAGCATTCAGTACGGCACTGATAAGAAGCACGCTCATCAGGATCATGTTATCCTGCTCGGCTGCGCCGAGCAACAGGTACCATTTAGTGATATACCCGCCTACGGGCGGCATCCCTATCATTCCTAGTGCTCCAACCGTGAAAGCAAGCATGGTGATGGGCATCTGTCTGGCGATCCCGTTCATATCGCTGATATTCTCCTTCTTTGCCGTCACTATCAGGGCCCCGGCACACATGAAAAGCGTGATCTTCATAAACGCATGGTACGGGATATGCAGCATACCGCCTGTAATGCCGTGCTTCGTTAACAGTACTGCGCCAAGCACAACATAAGATAACTGGCTTATAGTGGAATATGCAAGTCTCTTTTTAAGATTATCCTGCGTCATTGCAAAGATCGAGGCAAGAATGATGGTGATCGAGACAAAATATGCCATATAAAGCCACAGACCGCTCGTTTCCATCAGGTCAATCCCGAACACATAGAGAATGATCCTGATAGCAGTAAACACACCTGCTTTCACCACAGCAACCGCATGCAATAGAGCACTCACAGGGGTTGGAGCGACCATTGCTGCAGGCAGCCAGGCATGCAGCGGCATGAACGCAGCCTTTGCACATCCAATCATGAATGTTATAAACAGTATAAAGAGCGTTGTTCTGGGTAGAGTTTCCAGCCCTGCAATACCACTAAACGAGAATTCGGTCGTTCCGGTATAATAATAAACCACCACTATCGCGAACAACAAAGATACACCCGCTATCATCAGGTATGTCAGGTATTTCCTGCCTGAACTGATAGCCTCAGGAGTTTCTGTATGTGCAACAAGCGGATATGTCGAGATTGTGAGCAGCTCATAGAATAAAAAGAGCGTGATCAGGTTGGCTGAGAACGCTATTCCTATTGCTGATGAAAGTGCTATCGCAAAACAGAAGTAATACCGTGTCTGCGCATGCTCCTTGAGTGTGCGCATGTATCCTATGGAATACGATGACACGAAAATCCATAAAAATGAAGATGTTATAGCGAAAAGTATTCCGAATGCATCGACCTTGAACGCAATAGGTAGATTGGGTAACATTTCGATTACTGTATAAGTGATTACCTTACCCTCAAGTATCAACGGCAGCATCGAGATCACCAGCGAGAACTTGATAAAAGCTGCCACAAATGTCCAGGCTTCCCTGATATTCGGATATTTACCGAATGTAAGTATCAGCAATGATGCTACCATCGAAACAAGCACTGCAAGTGCGGGAATTATTGAATTAACTGTTTCTATTGCCATTATTATCACCTCACGGTAGTGCTCCTATTCCAAGCAGTGCATTTGACAGAGGTTCAAGTACATAGTGCAACGGATAATATGCAAACAGTCCGAAGAATATGCACAGGACGGCAAGTATTACCATCGGTATCAGCATAGAAAGCGGTGCCTCATCTCGTTTGATATGTTCAACTTCATGCGGGTGACCGAACCAGATGTTGTCAAAGACCCGCCAGAAATAGACTATATTGAGCAGGCTTGAGATCAGGATAACGGCCACAAAGATCCACTGCCCTGCATTTATCGACCCGAGTACAAGATACCATTTGCTCGTAAACCCTACGGTACCTGGTACGCCAATCATTGAAAGACCTGCTATTAAAAACACTGTGGTTGTTACCGGCATCTTCTTGCCAAGTCCCTGGAACTGATGCAGGTTTCTGAAACCGGTCCTGTAGAAGATGGCACCAGCTACTAAAAAGAGAGCGCATTTCATTAGTGAATGGTTCAATATATGCAACAGTCCGCCCTGCATTCCTATAACGTTCGCAAGCCCGACACCCAGCAGGATATACCCGATCTGGCTGATACTTGAATATGCAAGCATACGCTTGATATCGCTTTGAGCTATTGCAAGTACTGATCCTACAATAATCGCCAGCGCAGCAGCCCAGGTGAGAATTTCAGTCATCCCGGTTATATCTATAACAAAAGCCGGTGTAAAAACACTGAACATGAACCTGATCATTACATAAACCCCTACCTTGGTCATCAGTCCTGCTATCAATGCACTGGCTGCTGATGGTGCATGGGTATATGCATCAGGCAACCAGGCATGTAGCGGGAACAGACCTACCTTAATGCTGAACCCTACCATAAAGAAGGCAAGTGCGGCAAGTACTACCTTGTTATCATACATACTTGGTAGAATACTCTGCATGTCGGCCATGTTCAGCGATCCGGTGACAGCATAAAGGTAACCGATACCAAGCAGGATAAACGATGCTGCTACTGTTCCCATGATCAGGTAATTGAAACTTGCAACAACCCCGTCTCCGCGGTCCCCTATTGCGATCAGGGCATAAGCTGTCAGCGATGATATCTCAAGAAATACATAGAAATTGAAGATATCACCTGTGATGGTCATACCCATAAGTCCGGTGACCAGCAGCAGAAAAAGGGAATAGAACGGGATAATCTTATTAGGAAGCTCTTTAGTGATACTTTCGATAGAATATATGCCCACCATCAATCCGATAAATGCAATGATCAGGCATACAAAGCCGTTAAGCAGATCGATCACATATTCGATGCCGACCGGTGGTGCCCAGCCGCCGAGTTGATAATGTATCGTACCGCTGGTGATCACTGTATAAAGGTTGCTGGACGCCATGAGAAGCACAGCAAACATGGTCAGCATTACCCAGTACCAGCAGAGTCTGCGATCAATCCATCCGACTATAGGTGTCAAAAAGCCAGCCATAAGCGGAATTACAACAGTGAGTACAGGCAGGTGGTCTGTGATCAAATCAAATCCGGTCACTGTTGACCCTCCTGTTTCTGCCTGGCATGCTCTGAGAACTCAGGCTGCAGTTGCCGCCTGTACGCAAGGATAACATCTTCCTCAAGAGATCCATATTCCTGGTATATCTTGATGATCAATGCAAGCGCTACTGCGGTTGTACTTACGGCAACCACGATTGCGGTCAGTATCAGTACATGCGGCAGTGGGTTCACATATATCACTTCATTTACTGCTTCGTGTGCCACATCAGCACCGCTGTGACCGTTTAGCAGGATAGGAGCTGTGCCGCCTTTGACCTCTGCAAGTGAAATATAGAACAAAAATATCGCTGTCTGGAAGATATTTGCTCCTATGACTTTTTTAATAAGGTTCTTCTTTGCGATCATTGCATAAAACCCGATCATCATCAACGTAACATAGATCCAGTAATTAAATTCGGCAAAGATTATCTCGATAATTCCGCTCATTGTCCTGCCTCCTCTGAAGCTACAAGTTCTTCCTCTTTCAGTTCAGGAGGTGAGATATCAAAAAATAGCGAAATCATCACAGCAAGCACTGTTATACCGATACCGATCTCTACCACATCCATAAGGAGTGCGGAAACCCTGGCCGGGTCATCCGGCAGCAGCGGGACCACGCCATACTGGAGGAACATTCCCCCAAAGACCAGACATAATATCCCTGTCAGTGCATAAATGGCAACTCCCGAACTGGAGAGTAATCTGTTAAGTTTATCAGACATCCTCTTTTTCCCTTCCTTATGGCCGTATATCATGGCATAGAGGATAATGCTGGCACCGAATATCACACCTCCCTGAAAACCGCCGCCAGGTCCGCTCGATCCATGCATAATAACATACAGGGCAAATATTTGAATGAACGGCACCATGATCCGGACAACTGTGCGTATGATCACGCTTTCTTGTATCCCGCTCATATCTCACGCCTCCGCAGGAGCAGGATAACAGTCATTCCTGCAGTAAATATCACAGTGGTCTCACCGAGAGTATCATAACCTCGATAATTTGCCAGCAGAGCAGTTACAATATTTTCCACACCAGATTCAGTCAGAGAATGGGTTATGTAATGTTCTATTATCGGATGCTGGTTAGCCGGAGATTCCGGATCACCGAATGCTGGCAGGTCCTGCCCGGCATAAATAAGCATCCCGCCTGCCAGTATCACAGCTAAAAGTGCAACAATCTTCAATCTTCACTCCTCCCTTCGGTTCTGGCAAGTGTTGCGATAAAAAGCACAGTAGTAATGCCCGCTCCGACTGCAGCTTCAGTGAACCCTACATCGACCGACTGCATCTCTACCCAGACTATAGCCATGACCAGGCTGTATGCCGATAAGATGATCACTGCTGAGAGCAAGTCTTTTACTGATATGGCAGCTATTGCGCAGACCACTAAAAAGAGCAGCATGGTAATATCAAGTACCCATATCATCGTATTTCACCTCCATTGATAACTTCATCAGTCTCCAAATCATGATCATACATCCATTGTGTCTCATCTGTTTTCTTCCAGGGTTGTAGTCCTACATCATGTGCAGCTTTTGCAATGGCATGAGTTGAGGTGGGATTTGCAAGTAAAATGAAACATATCAGTAGTAAAATCTTTATGCTAACAAATAATGCATGTTCAAAATCACCTTTGAATATCCCCTCATATCCAGTCTCATAAATAATTAATGCGAACAGCATCAACCCTTCACCAAGCGTATCACACTTGCCTGTCGCATGCATCCTGGAATAGAAATCGGGGAAGCGTACAAATCCTATTGTGCCGGCCAGCATAAAGAATAGACCAATCAATAAAAGTAAAACCACTATAATATTTATAATCGAGTCAAACATAATTATCATCCTCTCGTTTTAGTACCTCGTTGCTGCTATTGTCATAATGAAATTAAGGATAGCATAAACCAGTGCGATATCAAAAAAATCAGGCCTTCCGTAAATAAATCCTATAAGTACTAACAGTACTATCGTTTTAGTACCTATCACATTTACTGCAATGATTCGGTTGAAAATACCCGGACCCTCTATTCCGCGGTATAATGATACAAAACTTGCAAGAACTATGATAACCGCTACTGATAAGAAGATATCCTGCATCTGTATTATCCCGAACATGGTCAGTCCTCCATAAAGATATGAGCAATTTTACGCTCCATTTTCCCCTCCAGAAGATCATCTGCAGGTCCTTTAGCAATGGCGTGTACATAGAAAATATCATCAATTATATCAACGGTCACTGTACCTGGTGTGAGTGTAATCGAATTTGCAAGCGCGGTACGTGCAACCTCGCTTTTAAGTTTTGTCTTGAAAGAAATGATCTGCGGATCTATCGGCATACTGGGGGAAAGCGCCCGTTTTGCTACATCAATATTTGCAATTACGATCTGATATATGAGCCAGGGTAGGTAAGTAATGAACCGTACGGTCTTTGTCAAACCGTGATTTCCTGTATCCTGAAAAAGGAGATCATGTGATGCAAAAGCAACTATGGCACAACAGATAATGCCTGATCCAAGGTGGAATAGATCGAAATGTGCCGAAAGTAAGACCCAGAAAGTGAATAAAATAATAAAAGTTATAATAATATTCTTAATATTCATGTGAAATCACCTGTTTCCATCTCTTTCCCAGCCCATAATATTTATAAATTGTGGAATTATATATCTGCTATATAAATATATAATTGATTTATTTTGTAAAAATGAGCTAAGTTTATTAACAATCCAAGTAATCCATGAAATCCGTGTCTAAAGAGATTTTGCAAAGATTTAATAACCCTGAACTCTTACGATATTGCAAAATTCCTCTTCTAACAAACGAAAGGAACTGCAATCAATACAAGAGTACAAAGGAAGGTATTACGATGGCAAAATTGAAAAGAGCAACGAAAAAAGAGACAAAACCTGAGCGGGTTGCCGCTTTGGAAGTACGGATCTCAAATATTTATACACAGTACCGGCAGCTTCTACCGACTGATTATAAATGGGAGGATGAGCACTCCCGCTGGAATGAACTTGTCTACTGCATATTTGCTGAACTTACAGAACATTCATACAGAGATGCGCGTTCGCTATCCGACAGCCTTTCAGAATTGAACCTGCTGGATATCAAGGACCTGGCAAATGTTAAAATATTGGACAACGGTATAGCTGATCCTGACAATACACGCATAAGGACTATCACCGACATTCTTCTTTCAAATGGTGTTAGTGAATCTGATGTTCAAAAGACGATATCGGCAATATGCAAGGTAGCCCAGGCTATTATGGAGAATTATGATGGAAAGATACAAAAGTTCCTCCGCAAATACGGTCACCAGATTGTTAAAGAATTCGACTCTCATGTATCTTTCAATGATGTAGATAAGGGTACTCAGTCCCGTATTCTGGTAAAAT
>JAKRWB010000295.1 GCA_022353185.1 ANME-2 cluster archaeon
CGATGGTAAGACCTTGGTTTTCAAGGCAGAAAACACATAATCTAATATTGCCAAAAAAGTGCCATTTCAGAAATCCCTAATAAAGGAAGCTTTACACGAATATAGTGAAGATATAGAAAAGCCCATGTTCAGTTATCCTGAAAAGTGGAGATGGTTCTGGAAAGTAATCCTGTTTGTATGGGTTGCCATCATAATCCTTAGTACAGTCATGTCCATTTTATTACTGCAGTCTCGTTAAATAACTATCATCAAACATAGCAGGGGTCAATTATCAATTACATTCGGCACCCCACAATAGGCTACTTGTTATCATTGTTATGTTGATAATAGTCGAAAACCCTTATATCCGTTCCAGACAAAATAGTACCTTATAGCACAAGAGAAATACCCATCAAAAGAAAATCCATAGTTGTACCGTTCATGTATTCCATAAAACTAATATCCAAAAAGAGGTGAGCACAATTACCAAAGAAAGTACCGGCGAAAAACCCACTAAGATCGCAGTCATCAGGTGCGACATCGTATCAGAAGCCTGCCCCGGTGTCGCCTGCTTTATGGCATTCAACAAGCGTACGAGTTATTTTAAGGATTATGATAAAAATGCGGAGATGGTAGCCTACTTCACATGCGGTGGCTGTTCAGGACGGCGCATCTACCGACTAATAAAATCCCTGAAAAAATTCGGGGTAGATGTAGTGCACCTGAGTTCCTGCATTCAGATGGAAGATTATCCCAAATGTCCTCATATCGATTCCATCAAAAAGACGATAACAGATGCAGGTATCAAACTGGTTGAAGGCACTCACCACTAAAGGAGATGAAAAAATGGTAAAAAGAACAATTGTAACAATAGATGAAGAAAAATGCACCGGATGCGGAAAATGCGTTGCACCATGTGCTGAAGGAGCTATAGAGATCATAGATGGCAAGGCAAAGGTAGTGTCAGAAGATTTGTGCGACGGCATGGGATACTGCATCGGCATCTGTCCGGAAGGTGCCATAATGATAGAGGAACGTGAGACCTTGGAGTTCAACGAAGAAAAAGCAGAAAGCCAGCCCAAAAAGTCCGACATATCTATCAGGTGCTTCAACTGCAACAAAGGAGAGGATGAGGTATACCTGCTGCCCCTGCGCCATGAAATGAAAAGCGAATGGGTGTGCACACGCTGCCTGCCTATGTTGATACACGGTTGAACCGGTATGCAAGACATCAGCCTTGTACTCACATCCCCCCTGGATAACCTTTGCGATTATACGTTCAATTTCCACTACCTGAACCAGAAACTGGACCCGGAATCGCAGATACCGGACCAGACTGAAGGGTCGTACACATACCTGGACCTGGTTGATGGCCTGAAAAATGGTGCCGATGTCCATATCAAGGGCGATGTGGGTGAGCGCCTGGCCTTCAGCATGGGTGTGGACCTGAAGCACCTTGGCGGCACAGGGAAGCCAGATCTTGCAGGTCGGATATTCGTTGATGGAAATGTAGGTGCCGAGGTTGGCATGGGTATGGTAGCCGGTATGCTGTATGTCAGCGGGACCCTGAAGGAGCCGCTGGGCAACATTATTGAGGTAGCTTCTGATGAGGAGGGATACAGAAAATTCCGCTCGATTACAGATATTATGTGCAACGGGCCTGGTGAAGATACACCGGTGTCTAATTCCCTTGATGAGGATGAGAATATACTGACCCTCAGCGACGGAATCCTGCGTGGTACCATCGGCGCCCGCATGGATTGCAGGGGTACCGTGGTCGTGGAAGGTGATGCCTATAACGGCACCGGATTGCTTATGCGCCGGGGCACTGTGCATGTGAAGGGCAGTGCCGGTATGAACACGGGTTCCAGGCTGGATGGAGGTACGGTGGTGGTCAGCGGTATAGTGGATGAGTTCGCAGGCGCATACATGAAATCCGGCAACATTGTCATCAATGATGCTAAAGGATATGTGGGTGCAAATATGACCGGAGGCGCCATATTTTCCAAAAAAAAAGTGTCACTGAGCCCGCCTGCCACACCAGGTAAAAAGAGTGGTGATAACAGCAAAATGCTGCGCAGGGTATTGGATGCGGGTCGGCTGGAGGCCATGTTGTACAATAAGTATGAAGTTGGGTCGAAAAAAGATGAATGTGTAAAGGTGCACATGCGCGACGGTTCTGTAATTATGAGAAAGGTTGATAACAAGACATAGGAGGATATTTGAATGGTAGTAAAAATAATCGAAACTATTGGTTCGTCCCCGGAAAGCTGGGAGGCTGCAATAAAGAATGCGGTAGATGAAGCGTCGGAACTCCCGATATTCAAGTCAAAGAGCAACATCACGCAGGTCAATGTGAAGAGTTTTGACGTGGGAGTTGAAGATAATCAGATCAGCGTGTTCAAGTGCAGGGTAGAGATTCTGCTGGAATAGCCTAAATGAGGGGCAGAGCGACAATAATGGGGTGAACCGGGTAGCCTGAATCTGGACAGGGGGGCGAATGAGGATGTGTCTGCTCAGTACGGCATAGACGTGGCGCCCAACATGGTCATAATGGATGGCGAAGGTGTGGTTATGAAGACGGGATATGCGGGCGGCGATGAGTTGAAGGCGCTGGTTGAGAAGTTGTGAATGGTATCACAACCATCAAATTTATAATGTTATAACGTTATAACTCACTTGTATGTCTGAAGTGTTCGAAGCAAAACTGAGAAAGATAGGGAATTCTTTAGGTGTAATCATCCCGTCCGAAATTATTGAGGGAATGGGTTTTCATCAAGGTGATATTATACATGTAGCTATTCCATCATCTGACAATGAACAAAGGAACGAGATACTGATGGACCTTGTCGGTATCGATCAGAAGAAGCCTGCTTTCAAAAGGGAAAAGAGAGATCGATTCTGATGTTCTTTGATACGTCTGTTATAATTGAGATTTTTCGCTCAGGAAAGAGCACTAAACAGTTTGAGGATATATACCAGCTCATAAAAGATGAACTGCTTTTCATATCCATTATACAGATAGGGGAAATATCAGACTGGTGCTTAAAAAACGATATCGAACCTGCCGAACGCATCACCCGGTTGAAGCGTATCCTGAACATCATTCCGTTGAGCGAAACAATATGTCTTGAAGGTTCAAAGATCAAATACGAAATGCGAAATATAAAAATCTCAAAATTCAGCCTGACAGACGGGATCATTCTGGCCAGTGCCAGATCTATTAATCAAAAACTTCTAACTACGGATACTGATTTTAGAAAATCCAGTGATGCAATCTTACTATGAGCACAGTGCTGATAATAATCTGAAAGACATGTCCGAAACCCCCATCTGCCAGCTACAACCCCAGGTAAAAACCCTGCAACAGCAATGCATCCCCCTCCAGGTTAGGGCTCTCACATATTACAGTCCCCCTGATATCATACTCTTTAAACGCTCTGATAAGCCCACGATAATCCATATCTGACTCCTCAAGTACCAGGTGTTTCTTCTCACCCTTTGGACCGTATTCAATACCTGAAACATGGATATGCATATTATCCAGCCCCTCCCTGCCCAGGTAATCCTCTACCTTATCGAGTATCCCGCAAAACTCCTCATACGAGTTTTGTGCCCCCTCCCGCGCGTGCATGTGCGAGAAATCATAGCAAGGCATTACACCATCAAGCTCAGCACTCATCTCCAGTAGTTCAATAAGAGTACCGAACTGTGAACCCTTACCAGTAGTTTCCGGGCGCAGCAGTACATCAATGCCCTCATCATCAAGCTGGGCAGCCATCTCAAGCAGGTGGGTCTTCACAATACCAAATACCTTATCCGAAGGGTCATCGTGATAAAAAGCCGGATGGAACACTACACCCCTGGCACCAAATATGGCACCGATATGTGCTGAATCAAGGATGCGCTTACGGCTGGCGTCGACTTTATCCACTTCCCTTGAATTGAGATTAATATAATATGGTGCATGTACGCTGAGCGCAACATCATTTTTGGCGGCGGCGTTACCTACCTTTTTGGCAGTCTCGCCCCCCATCCTCACCCCCCTGACAAATTCAACCTCCATGCATTGCAGTCCTAACTCCCGTATCCGTTCCACCCCGGAAATGCTGTCCCTTGATGAGGAACTTATTGGCGTGCCTGCCGTTCCGAATCTTAAAGTGTTCATGTGAGTATTCTTGTGTAAAAAGTATTTATGAGTATTTATTTTTTAACAATTGTTTTTGACCCGAGATGACTGGCATATTGAGTAACATCATTATAATGATTAGAATCATCATAATGAGATATATTTATATATCATAACTTCCATTGTATTAATTGTCAGGGCAGTCATCATTCTCCTATTCCCACCCCACTTGCATACTTTTGATGAATGCCCTTCAATTTCTTTTGCTGAGCACAACTCCAACAGTTATATCTGCAATTTGATAAAATATGTATGTTATCTACACATGTAATAAAAAACTTAAAGTCAAAACAATAAGAAACATGGGTTTCTAAAGACATGTCAGATATTTTCAATAAACTGCACCCCGACATACAGGCGATTCTTTCCAAAATGGGATTTACCAAACCCACTGAGCCACAGGTACGTACCATCCCCAAACTGCTCAAAAACCAGAACCTGCTGCTCATTGCACCCACTGGCAGCGGTAAGACCGAAAGTGCAATGCTGCCCGTGTTCCACCATATCCTGAACCGTCCGGCTGAAGAGCGCACCGGCATATCAGCGTTATATATTACTCCGCTTCGGGCACTGAACCGGGACATGCTCTTACGGTTGGAGCGAATGGGTGGGAAAATGAACATCGATGTCCAGGTGCGCCATGGGGACACCTCAAAATACCAGCGCCAGAAGCAGAGCACTCACCCCCCCGACGTGCTCATCACCACTCCCGAGACCCTCCAGATAATGCTGACGGGCAGCCGGCTGCGCAAGAACCTGGCTTCGGTACGGCACGTCGTGATAGATGAGGTGCATGAACTGGCGGCCAGCAAGCGGGGCGCCCAGTTGTCAATTGGCCTTGAGCGGCTGGTGGAAGTGGCAGGTGAGTTCCAGAGGATCGGACTGTCGGCTACTGTGGGCAGTCCGGTCACTGTAGCACGATTCCTGGCAGGCTCTCATCGGGAAATAGATGTGGTGGAAGTCTCTATTTATAAAGATCTGGAATTCAATGTGATTACGCCGCAGGTCACTCCCGACGACCGCTCCAGCGCCCGCAGCCTGATGTGCACACCTGAGATGGCATCGCACCTGCGTGTAATCGGCGACATCGTGTATTCACATAAATCCACGCTGATATTCGTAAATACCAGGGAGGCTGCCGAAGCCCTGGGTTCCAGGTTCAGGATGTTGGAAAAGTCCATTGGTGTGCATCACGGTTCCCTGTCAAAAGAGGCCAGGATTGAGATGGAAGATATGTTCAAGGCAGGCGAACTAAGGGGGCTTATCTGCACCAGTTCCATGGAACTGGGTATTGATATTGGGGACGTGGACCATGTGGTACAGTATATGTCCCCGCGGGAAGTGTCCAGGCTTATCCAGAGAGTGGGGCGGGCAGGACACCGGATACATGAGACCTCAAAAGGAACCATCATTGCCACCAACCCCGATGATGTGCTTGAAGCATGGGCCATTATACAAAGGGCACATGAGGGGATGATCGAGGAGACGCTGATCCATGAAGGGTCGGCTGACACACTGGCGAACCAGATTGCCGGTATGGTACTGGATTTCGGTGAACTGGACAGCGGGCGAATCCATGATATCGTGACAAGGGCCTACCCATTCCGCAATACAAGCCAGGAAGAAATTGACCGGATATTGCAGCAGGTAAGTGATACCAGGTTGGTCTGGTATGAAAAAGATGATAACAAGCTGGGGAGGCGTCGCAAAAGCTGGCAGTACTATTATGCCAACCTGTCCATGATACCTGATGAAAAGAAATATGACGTGCTGGACATGGTGAGCGGCAGGCCAGTGGGCATGCTGGATGAAATATTTATTGTAAATTTCATAAGACCGGGAGCCGTCTTCATTGCCAGGGGTGAGATGTGGAGGGTGATGGAGATACTGTACGAGCTCAAGCGCATCAAGGTAGAGCCGGTGCAGGACCCGGGGGGTGAAATACCATCCTGGGTGGGTGAGGAGATACCAGTACCTTACGGCGTAGCAAATGAGGTCTCCCGCATCAGGTCATACATTGGAAAGAACGTCAGGGACAAACTATCTGAGGATGAAATAATCAGGCAGAGTATGGAGAGCTATCCTACCGATAAGGATACGGCTCTTGGTGTGCTGGAAGTAATTCGTAAACAGGTGGATGAAGGGTACGCAGTACCGGATAGAGATAGCATTGTGGTGGAGAATGCAGTGGGGTCTGTTATCATCAACGTGTGCGGGGGGCATAAGGTGAACAATACCCTGGGTGGAATACTTACCGCCCTGCTTTCAGCAAGGCTGGGTACCAGTGTTGCCATGGAGATTGACCCTTACAGGATAAAACTTGACCTGCCTGTGCGCATCGGTGCAGCGGATGTGGTCAGACTCATACAAGAATTGGACCCTGCCCACGTGGAACCGATAATCGAGATGTCTTTGAAACATACCACGTTCTTCAAATGGAAGATGATACAGGTAGCCAAGAAGTTCGGTGCCCTGGGTATGGATACGGATTATTCACGTATAAGTATGCAACGGCTGCTGGATGTTTATGAAGGAAGCCCCATGTATGATGAAGCTGTCAGGGAGATTTTCCAGGATAAACTGGATATTGGCAGGACTATGGATCTAATTAACCGTATCGCAGCTAGGGAAGTAGCACTGATAGTCCAAAAGGCAAGCCCAATCGGAACATCAGGTTTCATGGGCGGCAGGGACCTGGCATCTCCGGCAAGAGCGGATGCTTCCATTATCGAAGCTTTGAAAGATAGGATAATGAACGACCGTGTGATACTGTTCTGTGTGACCTGCAAGAAATGGGAGTCCCGAACCAAGGTATCCCGGGTACCGGAAGTGCCTGAATGTCCTTTGTGCAACAGCAGGATGATAGCTGCTCTGAAACCCTGGGAGGAAGAGGAGATTAAGCTGGTACGTAAAAAAGAAAAAACTTCAGATGAATTGAAACGGGCTCGCCGGGTACACCGAAATGCCAGTCTGGTGCTGTCGCATGGCAGGAGTGCTGTCATTGCACTGGCAAGCAGGGGACTGGGGCCGGAAACTGCATCCAGGGTAATACGTAAGATGCGCGTGGATGAGGATGGGTTCTACAGGGATATACTGGAAGCTGAAAGGAATTATGTACGAACCAAGAGGTTCTGGGATTAGTTTGTTCGTATGACCACAAACTATATTAATATGACTGACAATATATATTTTATAAAAGCCGTGTCTACTAATAAATTAAATTCGAAACACGTTTTACCTCCTATACGTTAAATGTGTATTACCTGACTTTGAAAGATCCCACAAAACAAATCCACCCCATGTCGTTTTCTGTTGCCACCATAGATGTTTCTATCTGGATATTTGGCGGTGTCCAGACATTGAGTGAAAGCTGCATGAAATGTATATACATGGGATAGGCCATCGGGTCCATTTCATCAGTGAATGCTACCTGTGGATTATAATAACCGATGTCAGCGTCTTCGGGAATATTTACCTCAATAATAAATTGCTGTTTGGAATCTGGTTTTATTTCTGCACTGGCAGGAGTTATTGTGATCCATTCTTCCTCAAATATTAATTCATTGTAATAAGCAGAAACTACTTTTGGAACTGATGTTATGGTCATGGTATCTTTATTTGTTACGGTAACTGTGATCGTATCACTGCCGCCCGGTTTTAGCTGCATGTCGTCATAACCAGGTTTGATCTGGAGTTTAGTATAATCCATCTCAGGATAAGGGACCTGATACATCATTTCATCATTAACCGTCAATGGTTCTTCAATTGGAGCCTGTGCATGTGCAGCATTGGTGGCTGCCAATATACACAGCACAAGGAGTCCACATTTCATGTAAGTCGTATATTTGTTCATAAACAATTTATCCTCCCTTCGATTCATCTGATATTGTCAGTTTGAGAACTTAATCTTATCCAAGACTGCGAATGATTTAGCAGTAAGTCTCCCCATGCTTCGCTAAAAGACCAGGACAAATATTTAATCTATATACTTATTTTTAAAGTCAAAAGTTGCGACGGTACACCCAACCACAGCAGAGTTGCGAGGATAGTTAATAAAACGATTTGTTGCTTTGAATCCTGCTAAATGGTTATTTATCAGAGAGCTTGTAAAACATGAAATTATTTGGCTCCAGTATCAATTTGGGGCACAAAAAATCAAGCGAAAATATCCAGTAACGCAGGCAATCCCTGCACGCTAATCCAGTCATACTCTGCACCCTCCTCCAAGTTAAACACCGTCATTATAAAGATTTCTCAAAAAGATGAGGCAAAGAGTCTAATTAGGCATATAACAGATAGCGAAAAGGACAAGCTTCAGTAGGCCTGCAGCAGCCCTAAGCTCATCAAGGTAGCCAGGGTCAGGCTTGAAGTAATCCAGCCGGCTAGAGGGATATCCAGTACGGCTAGGCAGTTGCCGGCGCTGGCAGGGCTGTGGTGTGGGGCGGGCTGGCTTATGTCTGGCTGCAGCTCTGCCGTAAATCTATCACAACACATCACCCCCTAATATTTCTCTGCACCCAAACTTATGGCTTCCTCCACGGCTGCTATATCCTTCATGATGAAGATTCTTGCATCTTTTATTTCCCTAAAGTCAACTGAATTTCTTAAAATTCCAGCATATTTTTTATCCTTG
>JAKRWB010000296.1 GCA_022353185.1 ANME-2 cluster archaeon
TCTTGCTTGCTCATTCCATTATCAACACACCACTTCACTTTATTGAAGTGCAAGCAATACCTTTGCACAGCCTCTGGACTATGATTTGTTTCCCGTGCTACCAGTAAAGGTTCTTTCTTTTCCAAATAAACTTTACGGATTATCACGGTTTTATGGGAAATTGCTGTACCCATATCCATATCATATCCTGTGAAATGGAGTAGCTTTCCAGTTCTCTTTTCATACTTCAGTCTCAATGCAGACAGATATGAATTATCATAGCACAAAATCAATGAAACGTCTCTCATGGACAACATACCACCCTGCTCATATGCTTCCGTTAGCAATCTTGCTATAATGTCCTGAACAATCTCTTCACGATTGACACCATTGCAATATTTTTCGATATCAATTTCACTTATCACGGTCAAGGTAACTGGAACAAATATTGGATTATCACAGGTTGGTCTTGTGTCCTTGCTAAACACCAACCATCGCATCTGACCCAATTTTATTTTATCCTTTGAATAGTAGAATCGTTCAAGAATATTCATTAGCTCCTTTACAAAAAGTTCCCTAACTTTTTTTCCGCCCAATGAAGGGAATTCCGTTTTTAAGAAATTCATCAAAGCAGGCTCTGTAAACCTCTCATTTGCCGATTCATATTTACATTTCGCCAATTTTAGATTAATAGTATCGCCTCCTTCGTCTGTGATATTTTGTTGTGTTTTAAAAAATTCTCTATCTCCTGCCTTCTCGTAGGAAGAATCTCATTTTTATATTTCTCAAAAAGTTCCTGATATGTGGTGACGAGAGATTTCGATATGCTGAGCAAGAAAGCGATACTTGTTTTATCCGTCCCTTCCAGTGTGAGAGCGATAACTCTTTTGAATGTTTGAAGGTATCTTGAAACAGCATCTATAGAGTGGTTTGTTGCTTTACTGATGTATGCAGGCTCATTTCCTTCTAACCATAATTTTACGACCTGTTCTTTGTGAGTTGTCGTCCTGCCAATATCTTTTTGTGTTGATCTCAAAGGTATGTTTTCACCATGCTCACGTAGAATACTGAGATCGCGTGTTATTGTTCTGTATCCTGCACTGAGTATCTTATAGGCCAGATCCTCGACAGTTAGAAGTGTTCTCTGTTCAAATGCTTCTCTTGTCACTCTTTTTATTCGTTCTCTTCTGAGTGCAGGGATACCATTATTTAACCTGATATCAAGATCGCTCTGACCATTGTCTATAGTCAGGATTACATTCTTGAATTTGCATTCTTTGATCGGTTTTCCGGCAGGTTCGTTCAGGTCTATCGCCTGCACAACTATTTGTCCTGGTCTTATGTTCTTGATACTTTTCTCATTTAGTAATGGAAAATAGACTTCTTTGACAATATCAATAAGGGCGTTTGCTTCCAATGGTGAACAATTAAGCCCTTCTATTGCTTCTTGTTTGAATTGAGTGTCAAGTGTCTTGAAAGAGAGTCTATCATTTCGTTCTTTTTCTGGTGGTGTCCTATATTTCATGACCTAACGTCTTTATGTGTCTGGGACTCTGCAACGAGTATTTTTAGGCCATATTACTTTCAATCCGTTCTATCTCAAAGTATAAACAGGGGCAAATGATTTAGAACACGGATGACACGGATTCGACGGATGCACACGGATACGATTGATCCGGTTTTCGTGTTC
>JAKRWB010000297.1 GCA_022353185.1 ANME-2 cluster archaeon
ACGCCAGATGTGGCTCAGAAACTTACAGACCATATTTGGACATTGAAAGAATTATTAACGTTCAGAGTGCCGGCTCAGTAAGTCGGGGACACTGCCCGAAAATCGGTGTTAAAGTATAAAATAATATCCTTTTAAAAAATATCTCAATGATATTTTCCATTAAGAAATCCAATAACATCTGGTTAAATAATCATCAGATGGATAGCAGCACCATCAAAACCTATAACCATTATAGGAATATATAGATTAAAAAGTAATTTCCATTTTATCATTTATAATTATTTCAAACCGGAGGATTAAATTTGAAGAAAATTACAGTAGTAGGTGCAGGTTTCGTTGGTGCAACCACAGTCCAGCGTATCGCAGAAAAAGAGCTGGGTGATGTGGTAATGACAGATATTATTGAAGGCATGCCCCAGGGTAAAGCACTGGACATGATGCAATCAGCTCCTATTGAAGGTTTTAATGTTGAAGTGCTGGGTACAAACGATTATAAAGATATTGAAGGTTCAGACGTGGTAGTAATAACTGCAGGTATTGCCCGAAAGCCTGGTATGACCCGCGAGGACCTGATTAAAATAAACAGCAAAATTGTAGGTGACGTGTGCGAGAATATTAAAAAATACGCACCAGAGTCCATTGTAATTGTGGTCACCAATCCCCTCGATATCATGACATATATTGCCATGAAAAAGACCGGATTCCACCCCAGCAGGGTAATCGGCATGAGCGGATTACTGGACTCAGCAAGGTTTGCAACTTTTGTTGCTATGGAACTGGGCTGCTCGCCAAAAGATGTGGATGCTATGGTACTTGGGGGGCATGGAGACACAATGGTACCTCTGCCCAGACACACTACAGTATCAGGGGTACCGATAACTGAATTGATGGATGAGGAAACCATTGACAAGCTGGTTGAGCGTACCGTCAATGGTGGTGCCGAGATCGTTGAACTACTAAAGACCGGAAGTGCTTTTTATGCGCCATCTGCAGCCATAACGGCTATGGTAGAATCTATCGTACGTGACCAGCATCGCATTCTGCCTGCAGCAGTCTATCTGCACGGCCAGTATGGATATGATGGGATATACCTGGGTGTACCAGTGAAACTTGGGCAACAGGGTGTGGAAGCTATATTAGAACTTGACCTCACTGAATCAGAGCAAGCTATGCTGGATAAGTCTGCGGAAGCTGTAAAGATAGGAATTTCAACATTGGATATATGAGTACATTGAACAACTTTTCCGTGTCATATGCCGTTGAAGGAATAATCAGGCAGGCAGAGACATGTCTGCCGAATGATGTAATTGAAGCCCTGAAAAATGCCAGGGATTTGGAGTCTGAAAATCGTGCGATAGCTCAGCTTGATGCTATCCTGAAGAACATACTCATCGCAGATAACAGGGCCATTCCCATGTGCCAGGATACAGGAATCCTTGTATTTTTTGTTGAAATAGGTAGGGATGTTTGTATTGATTTTGACCTGGATGAAGCCATCAGGCAAGGCGTGAGGCAGGCAACAAACAGCGTACCACTTCGCCCAAATGCAGTTGAGCCCCTGACCAGGCAGAATTCAGGTGATAACACGGGAGACGGTCTGCCAGATATCAATTATTCTTTTGTTGACGGCAAGGCTGTAAAGATTACAGTAGCCCCTAAGGGGGCGGGTTCAGAGAATATGAGTGCTATCCAGATGCTAAAACCTTCACAGGTGGACAGTGTCAAACGGTTCGTGGTCGAGACCGTGCTCAAGGCCGGGGGTATGCCCTGTCCGCCCATCATCGTTGGAGTGGGTATAGGCGGCAGTTTTGATAAATCTGCCAGGCTGGCCAAACGCTCTCTACTGCGGGACATTGATGATATGGATGATTTCGAGCAGGAATTACTGGACGCCATTAATTCACTGGGTATTGGTCCCATGGGGCTGGGCGGCAGGACCACTGCGCTGGCTGTGCATGTGGAAAAGGCTCACTGCCATACTGCCTCGCTGCCAGTTGCAGTGAACATCCAGTGCTGGGCCAATCGGCACGCATCAATAACCCTGGAGGCAGGAAATGACTGAGCATCACCTGACTACACCTCTAAATCTGAATGAAATTATGGAATTAACGGCAGGGGATATAGTCTACCTGTCCGGTACCGTATACACAGCAAGGGACGAGGCGCATCTGCGAATACTGGAGTGGACCGATGAGGGAAAGCCGCTGCCATTTGACCTTGAGGGTTCTGTTGTGTACCACTGCGGGCCATTGATGCAGGAAGAAAGTGACGGCTGGAGAGCAGTAGCGGCCGGACCAACTACCAGCGCCAGGATGACTGATATGACACCCGGGCTGCTTGATAATTATACTGTCAGGGCAATTATTGGCAAAGGCGGGATGAAGGGTATTGCACCTGTGTTAAAGGACAGGTGTGTGTACCTGGCATATACGGGCGGATGTGCGGCGCTGGCCGTGGATATGATTAAAGATGTGAAAGGGGTGCACTGGCTGGACCTGGGTATGCCTGAAGCTGTGTGGGTGCTGGAAGTGCAGGATTTCGGGCCGCTTATTGTGGGAGTGGATGCTTTGGAAACTGACCTGTTCGGTGAGGTCATGGACCGCGCAGGGGATTTTTTTATTAAAAACATATAATCGAACTTAACATAAAAATGAAACTTACATATTTCCTCATATTCCTGTGTACCAGCATAAGCCTGTACGCATGGATTAATCCCGACCCGAACCTTGCTTTTAGTTTAACGACCCTGATGAACGGGAATTATTATACATTAGTTACAGCTATTTTTGTCCATGCTGATTATCTTCATCTTGCAGGAAATATGTTATTCCTTTACTTGTTCGGTACGTTCCTCGAAGACGAAGTAGGCCCGCTGCGCACAGGAATTGTGTTCATGACAGGTGGAATTTTTACCTTTATAATAAGCATTCCCTTTTATCCAAATTCAAATATGGTAGGTGCATCTGCTGCCATATTTACCTTAATGGCTGTAGTATTACTTGTCAGGGAAGCCGGCATTTCAGGCAAGTTCCTTTCACCCATCGGACCCCTGGCGATTTTATTCTTTATATTTAACCTGGTTGCAGTTAATTCGAAAGAACCTGGTAACGTAGCATATATATCCCATGCCATAGGCTTTGTTATCGGGCTATTTTTTGGAGTAGCATGGAATGATGAATGGAAGAAAAGCCTGGTGTTTACCATAGTGCTGTTGGTAATGTATATTATGCTGTATAATTTCCTTGTATCAACCTACCTCAACTAATTTAGCTGGATTTTCCACTAAAAGGTTACAACCTCAATCCCACTTCGCATCCATATTTTGAAGAAATTATGTCACAGATTATGTAATTCAATTTGCTTTAATATACTCTATCATCTTAGGGGTCAGTAGCGGCGCAATCATGGGCATCATATTCGGCATCAGGTTCTCCATGGCTTTTGGCATTAGATCAGGCATCTGTTCCTTCATATAATCTGGCATTTGTATCCGCCTGCCTACGGCTTCGAGCATATCCGGCATGACCTTATGCATCAGGGATGGCATAAGCAGAGGCATCATCTTTGGCATAATCGGTTTCATCACTGCACCCATGCCAGGCACGTACTTGACCAATTTCATCATTGCCCGTAAGTATAACGGCATGGCAGCCATCATTTCAGGCAGCAATTCAACCATCAGTTCGGTCATATCCTCTGGCCTCAATAAGAATATCATCTTCTCAAATATTGCCCATGCTTCCAGTGCATCGTTGGTAGTATCAGGTATATCATATCCAAGACTGCGTGCTAAAACTGCACCAAGCAGGCTGTCCCAAAAACAACTTTTCACGACACCTTGAAGTTCTGAGAGTTTCCAACACTCAGAGTTAAAATCTTAATTCCCTTAAATTTTGTGCAAACAAACATGGAAATCCACATATTTCATCGAAAGTTCACCAAAAACGTGTTTTTAAGCACCAATCACAACCTTTTTCGTGCC
>JAKRWB010000298.1 GCA_022353185.1 ANME-2 cluster archaeon
TCAATGAGCATGAATATTACACACAAGATAATCTCATCCCATCTCGTCGAAGGTGAAATGGTAGCCGGAGAAGAGATAGCAATAACAATAGACCAGACCCTGACCCAGGATGCCACAGGCACTATGGCATACCTCCAGTTCGAGGCACTTGACATCCCCCGGGTCAAAGTACCGCTGGCAGTCAGCTATGTAGACCACAACATGCTGCAGGCGGGATTTGAGAATGCCGATGACCACCGGTTTTTGCAGACCTTCGCCTACAAGTACGGCATCCAGTACTCAAAACCCGGTAACGGTATCTGCCACCAGGTGAACCTTGAGCGTTTCTCAAAGCCTGGAAATACCATGATAGGCTCGGATAGCCATACTCCTACCGGGGGCGGGGCCGGTATGCTGGCTATCGGAGTGGGCGGCCTGGACGTGGCAGTGGTAATGGGCGGCGCACCCTATTATGTGAAAATGCCAGAAGTGGTCGGAGTAAAACTTATCGGCAAGCTCAACCCCTGGGTAAGTGCCAAGGATGTCATTCTGGAAATGCTGCGGCGGCTTACTGTAAAGGGCGGCGTTGGCAAGATCTTTGAATACTACGGGCCAGGAGTTGACACCTTATCAGTACCTGAACGGGCGACCATCACCAATATGGGGGCTGAACTGGGAGCTACTTCTTCTCTCTTCCCGTCTGATGATATTACCAGGCAGTTCTTTGAGATGCAGGGCAGGCCGGATGACTGGAAGACTTTGACAGCAGACGTGGATGCAGAATATGACGGGCATATTGAGATTAACTTAAGCGAACTGGAGCCAATGCTTGCAAAGCCCGGCTCTCCTGATGCCGTAGTACAGGTGTCTGAAGTGGAAGGCACACCTGTACAGCAGGTCATCATAGGTTCATGTACCAATTCCAGTTACAAGGACCTGATGACAGTAGCTGAAGCCTTGAAAGGCAAGAAGGTCAATCCTGACCTGAGTTTCCATATCACACCCGGTTCCAGGCAGGTGCTTGAGACCATAATCCGCAACGGAGCACTGGCTGATATGGTATCTGCGGGTGCGCGTATCATGGAGACCACCTGTGACGGCTGCATCGGGCTGGGCTCATCCCCACCAACGAATTCTGTATCTATCAGGTCCTTTAACAGGAACTGGGCCGGGCGTTCTGGCACCATGGATGACAGTGTTTACCTGGCCAGCCCCGAAGTCTGTGTGGCTGCAGCCCTGACCGGGAAAATAACTGACCCAAGGGAATTGGGTGCGTACCCTGAGGTTGTATGGCCCGATACATTTGTGGCTGATGATTCCATGGTGATCAGTCCATCAGACGATCCCGGCTCGGTTGAGGTGATTCGGGGTCCGAATATCAAACCCCTGCCAAAAACAAAACCGCTACCCATTGACCTTGAGGGGAAGCTCCTAATCAAGCTGGGGGATGGCATCAGTACGGATGGTATCATGCCGGCAGGTCCGAAGATACTGCCCCTGCGCAGCAATATCCCTGCCATCAGTGAATTTGTGTTCTCCCAGATCGACCCGGATTTTCCAGCCAGGGCCAAGGAGAATCAGGGCGGATTTATCGTAGGCGGCGAGAACTACGGCCAGGGTTCCAGCCGGGAACATGCTGCTCTGGCACCCATGTACCTTGGTGTGAAGGGAGTTATTACCAAATCTTTTGCCAGGATTCATAAGGCCAATCTTGTGAACTTCGGTATACTGCCACTGGAATTTGCCGACTCTGCAGGTTATGATGCAGTGGAGCAGGGGGATGTTATAAGGTTTATCGGTGTCAGGGAACTGATAAAGGAAGGTGCCACCACCATACCTATACAGGTGGGGTCGAATACCTTCGAGTGCATCCTGGATATTTCAAACAGGCAGCGTGAGATCATACTGGCTGGTGGGTTGCTGAACTATACGAAGATGGTGCATGGTTAGAAATATTGGGGTCTGAGGATCTTCATGATAGGTCAGTCAGCTTTTGATGCAAGGTAATATGCATCAATTGCTGCCACTATCGCTATTAACGGGCTGCCTATCAGACCGGTTATGATTCCCACGAATACTGCTAAAATGAATATTCCTATGCCTCTTAGCATGTGACCTGCATAGAATTGTCCCAGACCAGGTATTATTACTGAGAATATTGCTGCCAATAGTGGACTTGCCATTTTATTGCACCTTGGTTCGTTTATCTTATTCATGAGTATATAATGGTTGTAGTAAAAAAATATTTCCATAATCACTCATTAAATTTGATGACATCCACCAAATTCTCAATTTATATTGATTATAATCAAATGAAAATCCATACTTTCACTTGATTATATTCCAATTAAAATATGTCATCAATCATATTTTCTATAATTTTTGAAAAATCCTCAAACGACTTCCAAAAACATTCGCCCTATTTGATAATATCCACCAGTGCCACCCTCTCCAGCACCAGTTCAGGTATATTCCCTTCATCCACAGCCTCCAGTTCGTCCGGGGTGATGCTGAAAAATTCCAGAATCTCCCCCTTCTTAGCACCAGAATAGTCCAGCACAGTTGGGTCAACAGTATCCAGCAGTTCTGACACATGAACCAGGGCATCATCTATGCCGTTATCACCCACCAGCACCAGCGCAATCCTGTTCTCTCCCATCCTTACACCCAGCCCCAATGCACGTTCTATCTGGCGTGTGCCTGCTGCATACAGCATAATCTCCATTCCTAAGTTGTTGGCGATATTCCTGCCGGACCCAAAAGACCTGATGGCCTTTTCAACAGCGAACATAAGGTGCCTGCTGCCCGTTAACAGGTCTGAATTCACTGCCTGTACCGTGATGTTATGACACTCACCGATATCTGCCAGTTGTTTGAGGAAACCGGGCAGGTTGGTGATATTGATGGTGCCGCTGATTATCTGGATATTCATAGTTGAGTGAGTGACCTTAAAATTCAAATGTTATACAATACTTCACTACAAAGTTCGCAAAGTTAATGCAATAACATCTTTGCAGTCTTTGCGGTGGACTAAGGTTTTATCTTTCATGCAATTCATCCCTAGTAACTGAAAGTTTGCCCATACTAAAACCGATATTCAGCATTTTCAATTCGTTTTTTTGCAATCTCTTTCTGGTGAACGTCATCAATTGATTTTATTTTTTCCATGCTAACTACATCCTATATATCTATTACAACATATCGTTTTTCTTTAACATCATAAGGGTACATTAACACATTTTGAGAATACTTTGCGTTTTCTGTCCTTAGCGGTTATTCAAATTCATATAACAATATATTTGATAACCAATATCTATACATTGCTAATTAACCTAACATCGACAACCATGACGCTGGAATTACCATTCGGAAACACCACAGTATCATTAAACATCCCTGAAACGCACCCAGTGGAAACTGTAATTCCAAATGAAACATCCATAACTTCAGACCCAGAAACAATCATCCTTAAAGCACTTCAAAATCCAATAGGCAGGGAGCGCCTGAGCAAAATAGTCCAGCCAGGAGACAAAGTATCCATCATCGTAAGTGATACCACCCGGCCGGTCCCGACAGCATTGATGCTGCCCCCGCTTATCAATAAACTGCTGGCCGCTAATGTGGAAAAAGAGGATATCACCATCATCTTTGCACTCGGTATCCACCGGCACCACACAGAAGAGGAAAAACAACACATCGTGGGCCAGGACATCTACCAGGAATACCAGTGCATTGACCACAATATCGAACAATGCGACAATCTCGGCACCACCAGCCAGGGCACGCCCGTAGAAGTATTCGAACCCGTAGCCCGGTCTGATATAGTCATCTGCACTGGCAATATCGAGCACCACTATTTTGCAGGATATACCGGCGGGCTAAAGGCGGTACTGCCCGGTGTCAGTTCTCGCCGGTCAATTGAGGCAAACCATGCCCGGATGATCGAGCAGGGGACAGCCCCAGGTAATCCAGACTGCCCGGTGCGGGCCGACCTTGAGGAAGCCGGGAAAATCGTTGGTGTTGACTTTATCCTGAACGTCATACTGAATACCAATAAGCAGATCGTAGGTGCGGTAGCCGGCCATCCAGTAAAGGCACACAGGGCCGGAGCTGCAATGGTAGATGCTATGTACAAGCGGGAGGTCGAGCCCGCAGATATCGTGGTAGTGTCGCAGGGGGGGTGGCCTAAGGATATCAACCTGTTCCAGTCCCACAAAGCACTTGAGCATGTGAAGGCTGCGGTGAGGCCGGGCGGGGCTATCATACTGGTGGCCCGGTGCAGCGAAGGGTTGGGTGATAAGGTATATGAGCAGTGGCTGGATGACACCTCGGGCCCGTTGGATGCCATCAGGCGGCTCAACCATGGATTCATCCAGGGGGGGCATAAGGCTGCGCTGATAGGTAAAATGGCTGAGGAGTTCGAGCTGTACCTGGTGTCTGACCTATCCGCAGAGATGGCCAGTAAGGCATATTTTAAGTCAGCATCCAGTGTACAGGAAGCATTTGAATCTACAGCTCTGCAATACGGTCCACAGGCACGGGTTGTAGTTGTGCCGTACGGCGGGTCTACGCTGGTTGTGGGAACAAAATAAACCGTGCTCCAGACAGGCGTCCCAAAAACAACTTTTCACGACATCTTGAAGTTCTGAGAGTTTCCAACACTCAGAGTTAAAATCTTAATTCCCTTAAATTTTGTGCAAATAAACATGGAAATCCACATATTTCATCGAAAGTTCACCAAAAACGTGTTTTTAAGCACCAATCACAACCTTTTTCGTGCC
>JAKRWB010000299.1 GCA_022353185.1 ANME-2 cluster archaeon
ACCCATATCAAAGTGCCCGTGACCACTCAGGTTGAACAGGATGGTCTTCTCTTCGCCAGATTTCTTGCACTCCAGTGCCGTATCCATGGCACACTTGATGGCATGAGCTGATTCAGGAGCAGGCACAATCCCTTCCGTTCGGGCAAACTTCACTGACGCATCAAATATCTCGGTCTGGTGATAAGCCACAGCCCTCATCAGACCGTCCGCATACAGCCGGCTTATGATAGGAGAATCTCCGTGATATCTCAGCCCGCCCGCATGAATGGGTGGTGGCACGAATTCATGACCAAGAGTATACATCTTGAGCAGGGGAGTCATCTCTGCTGTGTCCCCGAAATCATACCTGAACTCTCCGCCCGTCAGAGTGGGACATGCAGTAGGTTCAACAGCTATTACATCAATCTCCTTGCCCTTCTTTATCTTATCCTGCATAAACGGCAAACTGATGCCTGCAAAATTACTGCCTCCGCCCACACATCCAATTAATACGTCAGGATAATCATCCACTTTTGCCAACTGTGCCATTGCTTCCTGCCCGATAATAGTCTGATGCAGCATAACAAAGTTCAATACACTGCCCAGTGAATACTTAGTATTCTCATGAGTGGCCGCATCCTCCACAGCCTCACTGATGGCAATACCCAGGCTGCCCGAAGTGTCAGGATATTTCTCAAGTATAGACCTGCCCGCCTGGGTCTGGTTACTGGGTGAGGGTATAACATTAGCGCCCCACAGGTTTATCAGGGATTTGCGGTAGGGTTTTTGTTCAAAACTTGACTTGACCATATAGACCATGCACTCCATGTCAAAGAAACTGCAGGCCATAGCCAGTGCACTTCCCCACTGTCCGGCACCGGTCTCGGTACTGATACGTTCAACACCCTCTTTCATGTTATAATAAGCCTGTGCTATGGAAGTGTTCTGTTTATGGCTGCCTGCCGGGCTCACGCCTTCGTACTTATAATATATCCTGGCAGGGGTCTTAAGAGCTGCTTCCAGCCTGTGTGCCCGGTACAGAGGAGAAGGCCTCCATAACCGGTAAATATCCCGTACTTCTTCAGGGATATCGATATAGCGGTCCTGGCTCATTTCCTGCTTGATTAGAGCCATGGGAAATATAGGTGAAAGGTCATCCGGACTAAGGGGTTCCATGGTGCCAGGGTTCAGTGGCGGCTCTAATGGTGTTGGAAGGTCTGGCTGGATATTGTACCATGACCTTGGCATCTCATTCTCGTCAAGTATTATTTTGGTATTGTCCATATTTAATTCACACCTGATAAATAAATATATAAAGACATGTATCTATTTATACATCTGTATACTAAACACTCAATACTAACAAGTAGTATATTAAATATTTTATACTACCCAAATGACCGTAAAAAGAAGTTTTGCGCCGGAGTCGACGCAATCTATAATACTTATTTCTGTATTGCCTTTTCAGAACGCTTAAAGCGCCTGCGCTTGACACCAGCTGAATTGAACCGCTGTGCCGGACCAGGGCGCTTGTGTGTCAGATTGCTTTTTTCAACTAATCTGACTTTGCCCTTCCGTCCTTTGATTCGGCCCCATTCTATTGAACCAGTTTTACCCATGAATTATCCTCCGATGATATGATTTGTATTGTTCACAATTGATTTGGTCGTCTTAGATTGTGTCTGGTATGCTTATAATTAACGGTGTCCTATTTTTTCATCTCTACTATCTTCAGCGAATACTCTTTAGCACATTCACCCTCAGGCTCGCCAACCACATTTACAATTTTATATCTATTTCCAGGGACTGGCCCCGGATTCTGGCACATATCGAACATATCACAATCCGTTTCATTGCACGTTACCGGTTCATACACTATTGTTGAACCCATACGCACCATCCTGTTCTCAAGAAGTACGGTCCATGGCGCCTCTACCACTTCAACAGCCTGGACACCTTTATCGTGTACAGCACATTCAAGAAGAGGTGAATCTCTTACGCTCACTACTTTATAATGTCCACCAATATCCAGGTTCAAACATGTGTTATTCAGCTTACAGCCTTCACAATCAGGAGTCCTTCCCCTGAACACGAACACATTCCCGGGTTTTGCCATTCTTACGCCAATGAGTGTTACAATTGTATCTTCATCCATTATTCATTCTCCTGATTTTAGGTATAATAATCCTCAGTTAAACATATAAACATATAATATTTCATTTAGGGGTAGTCATTCTATGACCTGTGTAATCCTTGCGACCCTTCTCGCTGCCCCTTCTGTCAACCCGGTGCCCAGTATGGTATAGCGTTCCGGACGAATTGTATGGGCCTGTACCAGTGCCTGGATGATATCTTCCTGGTCAATACCCAGTTCTTTTGCATTTGTGGGTGCACCTATGGTCGCCAGGGTCTGTCGTATCCTCTGCCAGTCCCCCCCATGCAGGTACATCATCATTATAGAACCCACGCCGCATTGTTCTCCGTGATATGCAGGCTGTGCGGTTACCTGGTTCAAAGCATGACTGAACTTATGCTCAGAACCGCTGGCAGGTCTGGATGAACCTGCAATGCTCATAGCCACACCACTGGCCACCAATGCCTTGACCACCATTCTGGCTGATTCCGGCAGGTCGGGTTTTATGGATTCTGCCGAATCCATGAGTATCTTGGCTGTCATCATGGACAGGTGGGATGCATACTCACTTATTTTAGTATCTTTAAGCCGGTGCGCAAGTTCCCAATCCCGCACTGCAGTACATTTTGATATGATATCACCGCAGCCAGACGCCAAAAGCCGGAATGGTGCTTTGGCAATGATCTGTGTATCGGCCACTACAGCCACAGGTGGTTTAGCCTCTATGGATGCGGTCAAGCCATTGTGTGAAATTGAAGCCCGGGATGAAACAATCCCGTCATGGGATGCGGCAGTAGGTACGCTTATAAAACTGCATCCTGCCCGTTCAGATGCCAGTTTTGCTATGTCGATGGCTTTGCCACCACCCACACCCAGTAAGAAAACCTGGGTTTTAGGGTCGATCTCTGTGATAAGATTCTCTACCGTTTCCACTTCGCTCATTTCTGCCCGGTGGACCACGGTCGAATGAACATTGCAGCCAGTATCTTCAAGCACCTGACCCACTGTTTTGGCGGCTTTATGCAAGGTAGTGGGACCGCTAACTATCAAAGCATTCCCATTAAGTTTAAGTGCGTTGCATACGTTACCAATGTCATTGACCACACCGTTACCAACAACCACATTTCTTGGTAGCAGCATCCATCTTGAACCGGGTAAATCAGCATTTGAATCATTCATTTGAAACATATTCTATAATATCGTACGAGGTTATAAACTATGGGGATTTTAGAAGGCATACAGGGCTTCATTTACAAATATTACATTGATCCTATAATTTATGACACAGGCTATAACCCGGTAAATACGGTAACCTGGGCTATTATTCTGGGATTGTGCCTGTTCGGTGTATTAAAACTACTTGAAAAACTTAACGTGAAGGCAGATTGGGATTTTGTCAAGGCTATCATTCCCTTTATCGTTGCAGGCTCAACACTCAGGGTCTTTGAAGATGCCGAACTGTTCAGCCCCCCTTTGCAGTACCTGTTCATAACCCCGCCAATATACATTCTGATGTTCCTGATAACTGTTTTACTGCTTGTCCTGTCAATCGTACTGCAGAAGGCTGGCTACGTGAAGGACTGGAAAAAAGCATTCGGCGCTGCAGGGATTGTATGGGTACTGATCAATCTGTTTATACTATTATCCAATGAAAGTATCACCAACATCAAGGCATTAGTCATAATACCAGTATTGGGAATCGCACTTGTAGCGCTGGTATATCTGGTGGCCAGGCGCACAGGGTATAGCATGTTCACTCAGCGTGTCAATATCACCATTCTCTTAGCACACATGCTGGATGCCTCGTCAACGTTCTTTGGTGTGGACTTTCTGGGATATTATGAAAAACACGTAGTACCTTCATATCTTATAGATCTGGTAGGTACATCCAGTATCATGTTCCCTTTAAAACTCATAATATTCATTCCAGTCATATACATTCTTGATACCCAGTTCGATGACGATGATGAATCAAAGCGGCTTAGAGACCTGGTGAAACTGACCATAATTGTACTTGGCCTGGCACCGGCAACCAGGAACACTGTAAGGATGGTGCTGGGAATATGACAGATACTGATGAAACTTTTTGGAACGACCCTGTCCGTCGTACCGCACCAGATGTGCGCACTTACATCACCCTGCTGCGTCCATATCTCCTCATTATTACAAGCCTGTTCGCGGTTTCTGTTTTGGCAGGATACCTGGCAGGATACTTCAACCCGGATATCGTCGAACAGTTGATGGGACAGTTCGAAGAATCCTATGGTTGGATAGCAGACGAATCTCCCCTGGTCATTATGCTGTTCATTTTTGCAAATAACACGC
>JAKRWB010000300.1 GCA_022353185.1 ANME-2 cluster archaeon
GCAATACGTCAAGGTGTACTTCACCGTAAAATTAGTGGCGGTAGGAGGACATGGAAAGGTGCTGAAGTCTTTGAAGTGATTTTGAGTGTTTATGAGACATCGAAGAAAAGAGGACATAGATTTATGGGAATGGTCAAGAAAAGGTTGGGGCAATCTTCAGAAAGCGAAATTCAAAATGTTACTGCTTCCTAAAGGTGAGTAGTTACAATCAACGTTCAGGCAAGATTAGATGGTCTTAAGGACCCGGGAGTATCTAAACAAAACAGGGAACAAATCACTGATTTTATTGATTGGTGCTTTTCAAAAAGGATTGGTGAGCATAGAGCGGTCAAATACATTTCAACACTCAAGCATATTGCTATTGGCCTGAACATGGACTTCGAAAAAGTCACAAAAAAAGAAATGGAGGCATATATTGGACGGCTGGAGCACTCAGATAAATCCAACTGGACCAAACACGATTATAAAATTGCAGTTAAAAAATTCTATAAATGGTTAAACGGTGGCAAAGAATTGGAGCTTACTGACTGGATTAAAACTACGTTATCCAAAAAAGAAACCAGAATGCCAGAAGAATTATTAATAGAAGAAGAAGTTTTAAAATTAATTGGCGCTGGAAAGTCTCCTCGGGATAAAGCATTAATTGCTATCTTGTGGGATGTAGGGGCCAGGATTGGAGAAATTGCAGAGATCAAGATAAAGAATCTGACCTTTGACGAGTACGGCATGTCAGTATTGCTTAATGGTAAGACTGGCCCCCGAAGGGTCCGGGCTGTATGGAGCATACAATATATCATGTCATGGTTAGAAATGCATCCGGATAAGAAAAACAATAATGCTATGCTGTGGGTCAATTCAGAGAATAAAACTATAAGTTATCAGGCTGTACGAAAACAATTAATCAGGATAACTATCAGGGCAGGGATAAACAAAAAAATTACCCCGCACATTTTCAGGCATTCAAGGGCTACATTTCTTGCAAGGCACTTGACCGAAGCTGAAATGAATATTTATTTTGGCTGGGTCCAGGGGTCAGATATGGCGGCTACATATGTTCATTTGTCAGGGCGGGATGTAGATAAATCAATACTGAAAGCTCATGGTATCATAGTCGAGGAAGATAACAACAACCCAAAAGTTCAACAATGTCCACGCTGTAAGGCTGTTAATGGACCTGAAGCACTGTTTTGTTTTAAGTGTGGTGCAGCAA
>JAKRWB010000301.1 GCA_022353185.1 ANME-2 cluster archaeon
AGGGCTGCAAACAGGGCAGCATAGAGCAATGGTTTTACATTTGTATATTCGTTCATGGCATCATCCTCAATTGTCAACACATATAGTGGATACGGGTTGACAATTAGTAACATCGATGTTATATAATATTTTTGACCAATCTATTTCGAATATATCCGAAACCACAACATTTATTTTATATAGTTGCCCGTAAAATCTGGGACTGATACACCATGGACCCCATTGTAGTTGCAGTAATCATATTTTTCTTGGCAATTTTATTCTCGATGCTGGGTCTTGGCGGTGCGTTGGTGTATGTACCACTGTTCTACTGGCTGGGCATTGACATACTGGTGGCAATACCTACGGCCATGCTGCTAAATGGCATTACCACCAGTTCAGCAGCCATCACCTTTCTTCGCAAAAAAATGGTTGATCTGGACACAGCTGCGCCTTTCATAGCTGCATCCATAATAGGGGCACCCATTGGCGCATATTTCACAAAGTTCACTCCTGTTGAAACGCTGCTGTGGATACTCAGCAGCGTGCTGGTACTTGCCGGGACACGGATGATATTTTCCAGGGACCCGGAGGAGGATAACCAGGTCAATGATGTGGATAAAGGCCGACGCATTATAATAGGGCTGGGTTTTGGATTTGTGATAGGCGCAGCTGCCGGGTTGCTAGGCATTGGCGGCGGTATGTTCATTGTGCCGGTATTGATGATGCTGGGGTTCGGCACAAAACGTGCCTATGCCACCACGTCAATCATCGTGGCATTCATATCGTTCTCAGGATTCCTGGGGCATCTTGGCACAGGTCATCTTGATATGACACTTATGGCTTACACAGGCATTGCTGCATTCCTCGGCGGGCAGGTGGGCTCACACCTGATGCACAGTAAAATAAAATCAAAGACCATCAGGCATTTGTACGGCGCGGTCCTGTGGGTAATGGCCTTGAAGATAGTATCCGGGCTTATGTTGTGATAATACCAATATTATGAATACATAGGATTGTCGCCTGAGCGCAATGCCCTCAATATCTCTTCAACGAAATGTTCAGGGGGCTGGGCGCCCACGAAATCTACTACTTCATTAATGATTATCTTTGGCACGCTCATGGCCATATATCTCTGGGCAAGGTGAGGGAACTCCACCATCTCAACCATGTCTGCTTTGATGTGCTCGTTCTCGATAGCAAGTTTATGGGCCGTGCGAACAGCCATTGAGCAGTAGGGACAGGTCGGGGTCACCAGCACCTGTATATGCACAGGCTTCTTGACTTCGGCTAGTTTTTTCTTAACATCATCGGACATGTCGGTCTTACCTCTGGACACATCAATAAGGTCTTCCTGGAACGATGCAAACTCATAGCCCGACGGGATGCCGTAGAACCGGATGCCATAGTCCTTCTCACCAAGCATTATGATGGCCGGGATCTTTCTAACCCCGTAGGACCTTGCCAGTTTTTCGTCCTTGACAAAATCATGAATTTCAGCTTCGATTTTTGGTGACATTCCTGCCAACTCTTCCACCATACCTCTGGTTTCGGCACAGAACTGGCATTCGTTCTCCTGAGTGAACATTATTAGTTTAACGTTACCCTCAAGACCTTCATCCAGTTTCTTCTTCAATTTTTCCTTATCTGAGTCCTGCATCACTGCCATACAATAACCTCCTGTTGCTCCCCTGTAATTTCTAAATGGTAATAATCAAGATTAACATTAATCCAATATCTAAACATCGATAGTCGCACTACATAAGTTTCAACTTCCCCACTACCTTGTCTATTTTCTCAACAGCTGCCGGTCCTATACCCAGCACAGTAACGGTCCCGGGAGGTATCTGGGTAAGCCCGGCATCGGTGATAAGGGCCGTAGACAGCCCTTCCCTGCGTGCCATCTCCTTCAATAAAAACAGGTCCTGTAAGGTCCCGGTCTTGAGCACAACCTTTTTCTGGCCGTCTTTCATCCACTCATCACGGTCCTTTTTATCTGCAAAATCAGAGGCGGTTACAGCAGCATGTGCAACCTGTACTGCCAGCTTGCCCTTTGAGAGTTTGAGGTCGTCACGGGTAACGATGCACTGCTTGTATTCAGTCATTGATGAGCATACCCTTATCATCGAATTTCAGTGAATTAGTGGTCCGTTTGAGCCATTCTTCACCCAGCTTCAAGGCTTTACCTCTTTCAAAATCGCCTATCATTACAACCTCGTCAGTGATATTTAATATGGAAGACATCGGGATAGATAGTTTCTCGGCCCCATTCTTGAATACAAGATGCCCGGCATCTACTGATATGGTCTCCCCGATTCTCTTATTGTGCTGTACCACAAACTTACAGAGTATATCTTTTTTTGAGAATTGTGATTTAGCGTCCAGTGCCAGTTCAGGTGAGGTGTCCGGTTGAATGGTTACTGCTGGCACGGCAGGTTCACTTGACACATCCTTTTCAGCCCGTGTCTTTGTTTGAGGTGGATGAGGTCTGGACATGGAGTGCCAGTCCAGGTCGTCATGTTTGTGTTCCCACTTACTGCCTACCTGCCTGTTCTGCTTTATACCGGTGCTGTCCTTATCAGAACTATCAGGCACTGTATCCACTGAATGACTGTTCTGTTCAGTGGCAGTATCTTTGTCTTCTTTAGTACTGCAACCCATCAGTTTTTTAAAAGTTTTTGTAATTCCCATCCTTTATCACTACCAGTGTTTTTGTTTCATATATTTTTCTTCAACGCCAAGGAAATCAATGGCTGAGGCGATAACAGCATTGGTAAATATGTATGAGTTGATTTCAGAATATGACGGCCGCATCTGGTTAAGTTTTGTGGTGTTCATCTTGCTGGGCGTCTTGTCGTGGAAGATGCCCCTGTCACTTTCTAATACCGGTATGAATATGATATTATCCTCATTGCCCCATTCTTTCATTTTGTCTACCATACTGGAACTTTCATTTACAGTAATAGGGAAAACATCAACACCCTTGCTGCGGGCCTTCATCATTGCTTCCAGTATCTCACGGGTATTCCCACTGCCGCTGATGGGGATATACACATCGCCTCTGACAAAACTGGGCGTGGTGGCATCGCCTTTAATATAGGCTTGCTGCCCCAGGTGTGCTATACGCATTCCGAAAGCTTTTGCCACGAACCCGGACCGTCCCACGCCGTCCACAATAAAGTGGCCACGACGGTTTAGCAGTTTTTTGACCCATGAGCGCAGGCATTTCTTATCTATGTTCTTGAGCAGTGTTGCATTATCGATAAAATGCTTCATCTGCTGGTAATACAGCTTGTTGTCTCCCTCATCCAGTGCGGGAAGAATACAGTTTAACAAGGTGCACAATTTCAGTTCAAACTCTGACCCCATCACTGCCAGTTCACTGGGTTTATCCAGTTTAATATCTTCCATCAGGAAAGCGAAACCATTGTTTGAGTGAACCTTCTTAAAAGCCGGTGAATCACTATTTGCAGTAATAAGTATCTCCTTAGCGCCCAGATTATTTGCATCTTCAAGGTAATTGATGACACTTTCAGTAGTTCCGGAACCAGTGGCGGCCACAATCATGTTTGACTTATCAGTGTCAAAGTAGCGTCTTATGGGGTCGTCCAGGGTGGCAGGGAATAACTGCTCGTATTTCAATAACTGGTGCAGGAAATCATATAATGCAAGGGCACTCCTGCCCTCTCCGATGCCGTATATGACCTTTTGCTTCGTATCAGCCTGATAAATAAAATCCCTCAATGCTCCTATCAGTCCATCTATATGGTAAGAAGGAATGTTTATGAGTTGTTCAAGGAATTGCAGCTGTATCTCAATTGAATCGTAAAACTTTGCGGTGGCCTTCATTATTGTTATCCTTTACTGTATAATAGGTTATTTTGTATTATAGTTGATTTTATCACATAAATATGATAATGTTTAAGGTGGCTTCAAACCACTTAGAAAAACAATGGACCAATTAGATCACCCAGGGGTGCGTCTTAGGGATTTCATAGTCACCCTGGATGGTTGGGTATTTTCATCAGCAGATTACCATCATCCGGAAGGTGTTAGGGGTGTAATGCGCTATGTACCCGACCCTGAAGGCCAGCGCACCGATGGCATCCGGAATTACCGGAAATATGATTTTCATGAGGCATACCAGTATATGGATTTCCATAAACCAGAGTGGGTGCAGGACGTCCACGTCATACCCTGGGATCAGGTCGACCGGGTATTGAATCCATCGGACCGATTGGCAGAGATATGGCGTTCTGATCCCAGGATTGAAGAAATTACCATGACCCTGCTGGATGGGGGCGTTCCCATGGACAGTATGGGGATAACCGGGTCATTCCTGCCCGGATTGCAGAATGAGGGTTCAGATATTGATTTTGTGGTTTACGGTCCCAAATGGTTCAGGGCCAGGGATATAATTGACAGGGCAAAGGATGACCCCACCAGTAACATCCAGCACCTGGATGAGGGTATGTGGGAACGTATTTTTAATAAACGCATTCCTGAAATTGGTTTTGAGGAGTTCAAACTTCATGAGATGAGAAAGGGTAACAGGGGTGTGGTGGAGGATACGTATTTTGACCTGTTATTTGTCAGGGACTGTACCCAGGTCAATAAGCCCATGGGCAGGGGTATCGATCTGGGCCATGAGACTATAGAGGCTCTGGTAACGGATGCACAACTGGCCTTTGACAGCCCATCGGTCTATAAAGTAGATCATCCCGAGATTGAGTGTGTGCTGTCCTATACACATACCTATGCCGGGCAGGCATTGGCAGGAGAGATTATAGAAGCCAGGGGTATGGTGGAAGAGGTAAATGGTCACAAGCGGCTGGTTGTGGGCACAAGCCGGGAACCAAAAGGGGAGTGGATACGTTCTTTGTCCCTGCTGAAATCTGCCTCGCAGCAGGGAGTAACCATTATTAATGCAGACATACAACATTAACGAGAGTTCAAGGAGTTTTGCATAATGAAGCGGATAGCATGGGGAATTACCGGGTCTGGCGATTTGATAAAAGAAACGTATGATGTGCTTGTAGATATCAAGCACAGGACTGACATTAAATTCATGGTTTTTTTGTCCAAAGAAGGGGAAACCGTGATGAGATGGTATCGCATGTGGGACAACATCCAGAAGGATTTTCCTAATTTTAAGACCGATGCAGGACCTAACTCGCCATTCATTGCCGGCCCCCTGCAGGTGGGACATTATGATGCATTGCTGATTGCACCTACCACCGCAAATACTGTGGCCAAGATAGTCCACGGCATAGCAGATACCCTGGTCACCAATGCGGTAGCCCAGACAGCCAAGGGCAATACGCCAATCTATATCCTGCCAGTGGACAGGGTTAAGGGGACCGTTACCACTTATTCACCCGAGGGCAGGGAGATGAAACTAAAAATGCGGGACGTGGATGTGGAGAACACTGAGAAGTTATCCCGGATGGAGAATATCACAATTCTG
>JAKRWB010000023.1 GCA_022353185.1 ANME-2 cluster archaeon
TGACTGCAGAATAGCCAATCATGCACATCCTTTTAAAATTGAAAATGGACATGGATCAGCTTTATTAAAACACTTAAATCAACAACTAACTGCAATTCCTTGCGTGCTAGATGGAATATTCATACTATTTATTGTAAGTGCATCCAAAGAACTAGCTATTAAATTATTTCTATTAGATAATTTCATTTTCATAGTTACTTCTATGTTTTCTGGGGTAACTTTTATAATTGCATTGAAATTTTTAACATTAAGAAGGTCATATTTGGAAACTTTAAATTTTTCAGATGCATCTAGAATTTCAATGCTCATTAAATAATCTTCTTCACTGAAATCAATAATTATACCGTCTAAATCAATGGATGACTTATAATTATTATCTTCCCCATAAAAAAGTATGCTATCGTTTTGGAAGTCATAGTCGTACTTATTACCTTTCGACTTTTTAACCATCTTTACGCATCCTTTTCTTTGCCTGCTCTATATAACATGTCACCAAATTTATAGTTAATGATTTTTGGGTTTTAATACTTACAATAATTGTCAGATCATAATCTTCGTTTAATTCATAGCCAAGTTTAAATTTACTGTCATCTTGCTTTGAAATCGAAACTGGCTTTTCATTAAGAATTATGCTATACAATTCATTTGTATCGTGAGGTATATGCTTTTTACGATGCTGAACTCTTAAGTTAAAGTGTTCTGTTTTGTGTATATTACTTTTATTAATTTTTGACAAATAAACTAAAGCATCGTCTATATCCACAATATCTACACCAGAATGTTAATCGGCTTAACACAATTTGCTGATAATATTTAAAATTACTTAAAATATTATTCGTCAAGTTTGCATTAAACAATATCATGCCCCATTCCTTTGAAAACAAATGCACTGTCCAGATATATCACGAAATTGATTCCAGGGTCGTTGACGGACTTTCAGTTCACCAAAAATCACGCCCCCTCAACCATCCCGTCAACCAGCTTGATAACCCTATCAGTCCGCTCTGCCACCCAGGGGTCATGCGTAACAATAATCACAGTCTGCCCGCCATCCGACAGCCGCCGCAGAATGCCGATAATAAGGTCCCTGGTCTTTGTATCCACTTCCCCCGTAGGTTCATCAGCCAAAATTATTGAAGGCTTATTGGCAAGAGCCCTGGCGATACTCACCCTCTGTTGTTCCCCACCGCTCAGCTCAGAAGGCTTGTGGTTCAAACGGTCACCCAGCCCCATCTCGGTCAGCACTTCAGTAGCTCGCTTTATCCGCTCTTTCTTGGGCACCCTGGCAAACCTCATTGCAATCTCCACATTACCCAGTGCAGTGAGGGAAGGCAGCAGGTTAAAGTGCTGGAACACAAACCCGATCTTCTCGCGGCGCAGCCTGGGTATTTCCTTCTCCTTAACCCCTGTCACCTCCACGCCGTCAATGAACACTTCACCTTCAGTAGGGATTTCCAGCATACCAATGATTGACAACAATGTGGATTTCCCTGAACCCGATGGACCCACGATACTTATCAGTTCACCTCGCTTGACCTCCATGTCCACACCCTGCAGGGCATGGATGGGCACTTTGCCCTGCATATAGGTCTCTTTCAGGCCACGGGTCTGCAAAATAATGTCAGTCTTACCATTATTCATACCTCAATGCCTCCATAGGACTCATCCGGGAGGCCCGCAAAGCCGGGTATATGCCTGACAGGGTGCCCAGCAAAATAGCAAACAGCATGGCAACAGCTACCAGCCGGGGCGTGATAAGGAACAGCACAATCCCCTTATCGGCCAGCCACAGGTTCATGCCATACACTACAACCCATCCGCAGGCCAGTCCCAGCAGCCCCCCCATTAGACCCATTATGGCAGCCTCGCCCACCGTCATCAGCAGGATATCCCGGCGCTCGGCCCCCAATGCCTTCAATATACCAAACTCCTTGGTGCGCTCCATCACAGACATAAGCATGGTGTTCATGACGCTCAGCCCGCCGATAATGGCGGCCAGGACAGCAGCGCTGACAGTAATCACAGAGAATATCATCAGGCTCTGCTTTGCCTCTTCTTCCAGTTCACTGGGAGAGAGTGTATCCACTCCGTCCACGCTGAGTTTAATCCTCTTTGCCAGCAGGTCACCGTCAACCCCATCCTCCGGGATGGCAAATATCATGGAGACCATGTCACCCATATCATAAACGTCCTGGGCAATGTCGAGAGGGACTGCTGCCGTGGCATCAAAGAAACTGCCTGTATATTCCAGCACTCCCACCACAGTGAAGTACTTATCCCGTATCTCTATACGATCCCCAACACCGACATTGTATTGGGTTGCAACGCTGGTGCCAACTACTGTTTCGTACCTGTCTCCCCTCATGAGAAATCTCCCTTCCTTGACCTGGACAGGGTACAGTACGGTCTGGGATTTCTCTGGTGGCAATCCTACAATCTGGTTGCCACCAAAACTCATGCCGCCTCCTTCCTCCAGCGGTGCCATTAACAGTCCGTAAGCATCCTTTACTCCGGGTACTTTCCTGACCTCTGCCGCCTTACTGGTGGTCACGCTCCCGCCGAATACGCCGCTTGAACCAAACACACGTATTTTATCAGCAGTCAGTGAAAATGAGGTCTCGAAAGTCTGGTTGAAGTTCTCTGACATGGAGCCCATAACGATGATTGCGAATATACCAAGGGCTATCCCAAATACTGTCAGTCCTGTCCTGACCTTGCGCTGGGTTAAATTTCTCAGGATAATGTCGAACAACAAACCCACCCCTTACTCTTTTCTAATTGCTGCGGCCACTGCAATGATACCAAGGATTCCCACCAACACACCAAAACCTGGTGTCTGTGTTTGGGTGGGCCGGCTTAATGGATTTACGGGTTCAGGTATCAAAAGCACAGTTTCATAGCGGTCCAGTATTTCCAGGTCAAGTGTTTTTACAAGGAAAGAAACGTGATACGTTCCCGGAGCTATGCCATCCCAGAGAATACCCACTGTATCATCCCGGTTCAGGGTCAGTATCTCAGGACTGCCTGTGAATACAAGGGGGTCTCCCCCATCGTTCTGAAGCTGCACTTCCACTTCACCGTCAAAGGGCACCTGTGAGCGACCAAACAGGGTCACACTGGCACCGAAATCATCAACATCCACATCCTCATCATCAATTTCAACATCCTGTCTGGAAGTGAAACGGGTCACGTAGGAGGAAGTGATGTTCGGAGTATGGGAGTATGCTTTGACGCGTACCATATAATCGGTATTGTCATCCAGAAGGATGGGCCAGTTAATGAGAACCTGTGTGGACTG
>JAKRWB010000302.1 GCA_022353185.1 ANME-2 cluster archaeon
GCATAGTGATTTAGTTTTAACAATATTTCTGGAAGTTTCAATTTAGGCGCTTTTCAGGTACTTTTCCGACAATCTCGAAAACAATAGTAACAGGCAGTAACAAGAATATCGAATAAGTGTTGGATTATTTGAGAGGCGTATTCAAGTCTAAAACAATTCGATTCAATCAATTACAATTTATTTTTATGTATAAGGGGCAATGCCGCGCTTTGCGCGGTGTGTTTGCTCTGGTTTAGGTGAAATTGAACGATTTGAAATAATATCCTCGAAATATATTTAATGATACGATTACATTAACACAGTATACTAACCCAACTTGCAACATGAGAATAAAACCATGACAAAAACAGCCCTGATAACAGGAATCACAGGCCAGGACGGCGCATATCTCGCCGAGTTCCTGCTTAACAAGGGATACATCGTACACGGCATAAACCACCTGTACAAAGACCCCCACGAGAGAAACGTGAATTTCTTCATGCATTACGGCGACCTGACCGATTCCACGAACCTCATCAGGATCGTCCAGGAGGTTCAGCCTGACGAGATATACAATCTGGCCGCCCAGAGTCATGTGCAGGTTTCGTTCGAGACACCTGAATATACAGCAAATTCCGATGCTCTGGGGACCCTGCGCCTTTTGGAAGCTATACGCATTCTCGCCTGTAAAAGAAAACAAAGTTCTACCAGGCCTCGACCAGCGAACTCTACGGCAAGGTACAGGAGATCCCACAAAGCGAGACCACCTCCTTCTACCCAAGAAGCCCTCACGGTGCCGCCAAGTTATATGGCTACTGGGTGACGGTGAACTATCGCGAGGCCTACGGCATGTTTGCGTGCAACGGTATCCTGTTCAACCATGAATCACCCATATGCGGCGAGACATTTGTGACTCGGAAGATCACGATGGCTGTGGCAGGGGAAAGGTGTTAATGAGGTTGGAGTGGATGCTGCTACCGGGGATGCTCTGGTTGAGATTGATCTGCGGTATTACAGACCTACTGAGGTGGAGCTTTTGCTGGGAGATCCGGCGAAGGCTAAGGAGAAGCTGGGATGGGAGGCTAAGGTCGGACTTCGGGAGCTGGTGAAGATGATGGTTGAAGGGGATCTGAGGAAGTTGTAAGACTATCTCAAAATGAACGATCATAATATATTTAATTAAATACAGATTGACATGTGTTTATAACATTTAGGGACAACTATACAATAAAGAATATTTATGATAAAAGAACAGAGGCAGAAAAATGAGTTCGCTTACATTAAATATACCTGATGATATTGTAGATGCGATCCATTTACCACCAGGGGAATTGGATAGGGAACTGCACAAAGAGCTTTCATTGGCATTGTATCAGCGTGGAGTACTTTCATCTGGCAAAGCTTGTGCTCTTGCCGGGATGACACGATGGGAGTTCGAGGAACTTTTGGGGCGGTATAAAATCAGTCGTCACTACACAGAAAAAAATTTAGATGAAGATATTGATTATGCCCGAAGCCATCAGTGATTCATCTACGTTGATCCATACTGCAGGAATAGGCTGCCTGGAGGTTTTGAAAGGATTTTATAATAAAATTCTCATTACGCCTGGTGTATGGAAGGAGGTTGTTGAAGAGGGACATGGAAGACCCGGGGCTCTTGAGGTAAAGGAAGCCTGCAGTTCGGGTTGGGTGAAGATCATGGCACCTACGAATGAATCTGTGGTTCTATTGCTTAAGCGGGAATTACATACAGGAGAGGCTGAGACTATTGCGCTGGCTATTGAGCAGCATCCTGACGTGGTTTTTCTGGATGAGTCCGAAGCAAGAAGGGTGGCAAAGCTGTATGGATTGAGGATAACCGGGATTATTGGTATTTTGATCCGTGCGAAGTCTGAAGGCAAGATTGTGTCACTTCGGGATGAATTAGATAAACTTCGTAACGAGGCAGGATTTTGGATTGATGATGAATTATACAACCGGGTTTTACAATCAGTGGCAGAGGAATAATTTCATGTATAGTACATATCTGTGTAATTCTTTGAATTTAGCTGAGTTAACTAACGTATGTCGGAACACGTTAACTTTATTATTGAAAATCGTCTCCATCGTCGGCGTCCGCCCCAAGTCCATCAAATTTGTGCAGGGGGTCCGCCGTCTGAGCAGTACAGAGATCTGCTGCTAAAGGCTGGGTGTGAGGTTGCGGTCTTTCCCCGATATTATTCAATGCAATCAATATAATAACCATATATAATATCACAATCACGAAAGGTAATAGTCATGACCAGAACAGCCTTAATCACCGGAATCACAGGCCAGGACGGCGCATACCTCGCCGAGTTCCTGCTGAATAAAGGATACATCGTACACGGCATAAAGCGGAGATCGTCCTCGTTCAACACCGAGCGTATAAACCACCTGTACAAAGACCCGCACGAGCGGAACGTGAATTTCTTCATGCATTATGGCGATCTGACCGATTTCACAAACCTGATCAGGATCGTCCAGGAGGTTCAGCCTGACGAGATTTACAACCTGGCCGCCCAGAGCCATGTGCAGGTTTCCTTCGAAACACCGGAATACACCGCAAATTCCGATGCTCTGGGGACCCTGCGACTGTTAGAAGCCATACGCATCCTCGCCTGGAAAAGAAGACAAAGTTCTACTAGGCCTCGACCAGCGAACTCTATGGCAAGGTGCAGGAGATCCCGCAAAGCGAGACCACCCCCTTCTATCCCAGAAGCCCTTACGGTGCCGCCAAGTTATATGGCTACTGGGTCACGGTGAACTACCGGGAAGCCTACGGTATGTTCGCGTGCAACGGCATCCTGTTCAACCATGAATCGCCTATCCACGGCGAGACTTTTGTGACACGAAAGATCACGATGGCAGTTGCAAAAATAAAGAAGGGGCTGCAGAATAAACTTTATCTCGGTAATCTGGATGCTAAACGGGACTGGGGATTTGCCGGGGATTATGTGGAAGCGATGTGGCTCATGCTCCAGCAGGATGAGCCTGAGGATTTTGTGATTGCGACCGGGAAGACGCATTCTGTGCGGGAGTTTGTGGAGCTTGCGTTCGGGGAGGTCGGGATTAAGATCGAGTGGCGCGGGGAAGGTGTGGATGAGGTTGGAGTGGATGCTGCTACCGGTGATGCTCTGGTTGAGATTGATCCACGGTATTACAGGCCTACTGAGATAGAGCTCTTGCTGGGAGATCCTACGAAGGCTAAGGAGAAGCTGGGATGGGAGGCTAAGGTTGGATTTGAGGAACTGGTGAAGACGATGATGGAAGGGGATTTGAAATATTTGTAAATATTTTGATCAGCAATGGAAGAATATATCTACTTTGAATATAGGTATTTAAAATAAGTTGAAACTGGTGAAAATGTAATGGAAACAATATCTGTCGATTTGCCCGGTGATCTAATAAATATATTTAAAATAAGAGAGAGGGATTTTCCATTTGTTATTCGTGAGACGTTATCAATAGAACTTTATAGAGAAGGTCTTATATCAATTGGAAAAGCTGCAGAAATAGCTGGTATTTCCATATGGAAAATGCAAGAAATCTTGGCAAACAGAAAAGTACCAATTCATTATTATCCTGAGGACCTTGAAAAGGATATTCGCACTTTGAAGAAGGTTCTGAAGTGATCGTTGTTTCTGATTCTGGTCCTCTGATTGCACTCTCCAAAATAAAGCATCTGGATATATTAGAGAAAATTTTTGGAGATATAATCATACCAGAGGCTGTCTGGATAGAAGTGGTAGAAAATGGGGACGGAAGACCAGGCGCTGAAGATGTCAGAAAATCTCCCTGGATAAAAGTAAATAAAGTAAAAAATCAGATTGGTATTGAAGCTCTGAAACATGAAATTGGCATCGGGAAATCTGAAGCGATCATTCTTGCGATGGAATTGAATGCAAATATCATTCTCATCGATGATAAAATAGCAAGAGGGATTGCAGGTTCTATGGGGTTAAAAGTTGCAGGGACACTATCAATTATTTATGAGGCAATCGATAATAAACTTATAAATGAAAACTTCAACGAAATTATTAAGACAATGAGGAAAAACAACATCTGGATAAGCGACGAAATTATAGATATAATTGAAAAAGATGGATTACAGATATGAGATTCCACGAATTTGGCGCACTTGAAGCCAGAATAACATACAATATTAATTTATAGCTTCCCGGAGCATCGTAAAATCCCAGGCAACCAACAGACCACAAAATCATTATAATAACGAAAATTCATTCTTTCTCGTTTACTCATAAAAACATGTTCAAACTAAATACCTTCTTCTCACGCATCATGTCCATCGAGCCGATACGGCGGCAGAGCATAGTGTCGCTTATCTGGCAGATCGCATTTACATTCATCGGTTTTTTAAGTACGATGTATTTCGCACATGCAGTGGGTGCAGGTGTTCTGGGTGCGTATTTCCTTTTTGTGGCATATTTCAGCATCATAGGTCTTATGACCGACGGCGGTTTTGGTGGTGCCGCAATCAAGCGCATCAGTGAGGGGGAAGAATCTGATGCATATTTCAGTGCATTTGTCGCACTGCGTTCTGTTTTTGTAACAGTAGTTGTTGTCGTACTTATCGTATTTCGAAGCTATTTTATAAATCAAAGCAGATAGAAAAGATAGAGAGCAAAATTACAAGTATAATTATATAGTAGAATTGGGAATAATAAAATAGATATTTCTGAGGAAAATAATGAAATTAGAAATCGTATTAGAGCAAGAAGATAATGGAACATATTCCGTACACTGTCCGGCTTTGAAAGGTTGTCATTCTCAGGGTGATACGAGAGAAGAGGCACTTATCAATATTCAAGAAGCTATTCAATTGTATTTAGAAGTTGCCAATGAAAAAGCGAGAGAAATAATAGTACATCATCCAAAAAGCATAGCTATTGAGATAGCTGTATGACAGAAATGAGATTGTTACCTGTATCAGGAAAGCAAATGGTGAAAGTTTTTGGCAAAATCGGATACAAGGTAGAGAGGCAGAAAGGCAGTCATATTGTAATGTCAAAGGAAGATGTTATTCTTGTGATACCGAATCATAAAACCGTATCTAAAGGAACGGAAAGGGATTTAATAAAAGATGCAGGACTTACTGTTGAGCAGTTTAATAAATTACTGAATAAATAGATATGAGTAGGTATGCTCATGGCTGATTACATGGTATTTATATTTTCACAGATTCACATAGATTTTTCTTACATAATGTATGCCGCCCGGAGCCCTCTGTGACTGATAATCTATCCTGCGCCACATATATATCTAAAACACCGCAAAGAACGCAAAGAAAACGACAACAACGAACTCAAAACTAACTCTCAGAGAGTTCGTATCAGTTCGTTTAAGTTCCCTGTTTACAACATACCAGAATTTCAATAGACCATAATTTATTTACCAGATTATATGAATATAAGACTGAATCATTAAAACAACGAAAATTCATCCTTTCCAGCCTTCTGACAAAACATGTTCAAACTAAATACCTTCTTCTCACGCATCATGTCCATCGAGCCAATACGGCGGCAGAGCATAGTGTCGCTTATCTGGCAGATTGCACTTACTTTCATCGGCTTTTTAAGTACAATATACTTCGCACACGCGGTGGGTGCAGATGTTCTGGGTGCGTATTTCCTGTTTTTAGCATATTTCAGCACCATTAGTATTATGACCGACGGCGGTTTTGGCAGTGCGGCAATAAAGCGCCTCAGTGAGGGGGAAGAGCAGGATACATATTTCAGTGCATTCTTTGTGCTTTAAAAACGGATAAGGCTAATAACTAAGCATGACTAAATATGATGTGATTAAAATATGCTGTGTCTTTAAAATTACCAAATGAGTTTCAGGGTGTTTAAGAATGCAAATCTCACATAAATATAATGAAGAAATATTCAATGAGGTCAAAGATCTGTCAGATGAGCAAATAGCCAGCCTTATGAAAATTATTCACATATTTAAAGAATCGATTATCCGCCAGAGAGAGTTAGATTTTAGACTTCAAAAGGAATTTGAAGAATGGGACCGACTCAGCGATGAAGCTCTTCTGAACTTCGAGGACACTTTATAATGCGAGAGGGAGACATCTATCTGGTGGAAATTCCATCGTCAGGCGGACACGAACAAGCTGGACAGAGACCGGCTATCATAGTACAGGTATCCAGTTTAGAAAGGCTGCCGACTGTTTTAATAGTTCCTCTCACTTCTAAGCTCAGAGCAGCAGATTTCCCTTTTACTTTTATAATCGAACCTGACAATCTCAATAATCTTAATGTGGTTTCAGTGGCTCTGGTATTCCAATTAAGAGCAATAGATAAAAGACGCATGAAAAACAAGATTGGGAAAATAGAGCAGATTAAATTGGAGCTTTTGAAACAAAGGTTGAAAGAAATTATGGGATTGAAATAGTAAATACGCAACTTTCAATAAATAAAGCTAACTCCGCTTGCTTTATACTCCATAAAAAAGCGCCGTCTTCGACGGTTTTCAGCATCTGCCGCGCAGGGAGGAGGCGCTGCTGTTCGCTTCGCTCACAGCATGGTTTTGGTAACGCAATAAGGGAAGGTTCAGGAACGCATCTGGAGACATAATAATACCTGCGAAGCAGTGAAGACAGATATCACAAGAGCGAGGAAAATCTTAAAATGGGAACCAAAAGTTCCGCTTGAGCAGAGATTAAAATAAACAATAAAATACTTTAAGGATGTTGTAATAAGGTATTAAAATGAATAAAAAAGCTCTCATAACCGGAATCACAGGTCAGGACGGCGCATATCTCGCCGAGTTCCTGCTAAACAAAGGATACATCGTACACGGCATAAAGCGCCGCTCCTCATCGTTCAACACCCAGCGCATAGACCACCTGTACAAAGACCCCCACGAGAGGAACGTGAATTTCTTCATGCACTACGGCGACCTGACCGATTCCACGAACCTGATCAGGATTGTCCAGGAGGTTCAGCCTGACGAGATATACAACCTGGCCGCCCAGAGCCATGTGCAGGTTTCTTTTGAAACACCTGAATACACCGC
>JAKRWB010000024.1 GCA_022353185.1 ANME-2 cluster archaeon
CATGTTCTGCAATCTTTTTACATAATCTATCTGATGATGCATTTACGAAAATTTCGAAAAATAAAGCACCTTTGCCTTACTTATTAAAACTATGTGATGAGCTTCAGAATTGGGATCGACCTGACAATAATATGCTAGATGGAGATTCTCCAGAAAACTATAACATATCTATTCAAAACGGTGTGCTTTGTTTTGAAGTAAAAGATGGTTCTATTAAAGATAAAATATCAGACAAAATAAAGTGTTTAAATGACCCAAAGATTGAAATTAAAAATAAAATCCAATAATAAACCTCCTATTGCCTTCCATGATAAGAAAGCAAAAAGAATCTGGCATGAAGGCGCATCCACGGAAGAAGATAGGGGAAGGTGAAAAGCATTGTCTCAAAAAAAGCACTGCGCTGTTTGCAATTCAGTAGTAAATAGGGGTGAAGGGATGTTTTTCAATCACAGGCTCATCCACAGAAAATGTCTTCCGATTGCAAGAGTTATATGGTATAAATTATGACAGAGATGACAAAAATAACAAAAGGACAGAGATGACAAAAATGACAAAAGGACAGAGATGACAAAAATGACAGGAAATCCGTTTTATGCCAGGGGACCTGTAGAGCCGCAGTATTTCGCGAACAGAAGAGAGTTGCTTCAATTCTTCATACAAAATGTTGAAGATGCTTCGCAAAATAAGAATACGAAGCCAGACAACATCACAATACTTGGAAACTGGGGTATTGGCAAGACTTCAACACTTTTAAAATTTCAGGATATTATCCATAATGATAAAAAAGACGCAATAAATGTATTTTCGGTCTTATTTCCTTTGAAGCCTTCAGTATGCGAAAGCGCTGATGTTTTCACTTACTCCCTTCTGGATGCAATATCAAAGCAGTATTCCATCTCAATACCACTCAAAGATAGAATTGGGGCGGTAATTAAAGAAGAAGCAAAAATCTGGGAGCAATGGAAACTTGAAAGCATTTCATTATCCCCTGAATTGCGACGAAAATCAAGGAAGCTCGATCTTGTTGATGCATTGACAAGGCTCTGGAGTAAACTGGAAAACAAAGGTATTGATCTGGTGGTTATCATGATAGATGATATTCACTATATGCTAACCGAAGGATGGAGTGGCAGCCTTTATGATCTCAGGACAGATATTCAGGCACTGGCAACTGGGGGCACAAAATATCTCTTTATAATAACAGGACCTAAATTCATATATCCATCGATGCATGAAATGGCTGAGCCATTTACAAGGTTGTTTGAAAGGTTCGAACTTAATAACTTTGATTTAGCAGGGACGAGAGAAGCCATTACTAAACCGCTGAGAATAGCTGGAATTCATCTTGAAATATCTGATGATGTTATAGCGCAGATACACAACATAACAGATGGGCACCCATATTTCATTGCAGGCATGATGCGTGATATATTGCGAATACACGAAAAGGAAACTTTAACTCTATATGATTTCGAGCAAATTAAACCTAGGTTAATTGAACATATTGCAAGAACTAAATTTGAGGATGATTATAATAAAGCGACAGATAGTGAGAAACAAATTTTGTTAAATTGTGCACAACTAAAAAACAAAATTTTTTCTCCTTCAGAAATTGAGAGCAAATCCCGGTCAAAACTGTTAGAGCGACTTGCAAACAAAGAATTGTTAGTCAAATTGGAGAGAGGGAAATATAGTCTATATCATCCTCTATTTAAAGAATATCTGAATAACATCAGTCAATAATAATAATATTTCAATTATCTATGTACCTGATACCACTTCGCTTCTTCCAAAAAATGTGCAGCGTAAAACCCCTTGAAAAAGAAATCGACCAGTTCGTCTACAAACTCTACGACCTGACCCCCGAAGAGATTAAGATTGTCGAGGGGTTCAATGAGGGAAAATAACAAATCCTCAAAAAAGGAGTTAACCTAAACAATGTCCATCCAAGACCTCCTGTCCTCACCAGAAAGTAAAAACCTCGAATTCAAAGAGGCTATGCCAACACCCCTTTCAATAGCAAAAACCACCTGCGCATTTGCAAACGGCGGTGGCGGCTCAATCATAATAGGGGTTGCTGATAAAGATAGAAAACTTATCGGGATAAACGAACTGGACATACCTGACTTAGAAGAGAAGATATCAAACATCATATACACAATCGTTGAGCCCACGCCCGCATTTAATACAACGGTGTACAATATCGAAGGAAAACT
>JAKRWB010000303.1 GCA_022353185.1 ANME-2 cluster archaeon
TCACTTCAAAGACTTCAGCACCTTTCCATGTCCTCCTACCGCCACTAATTTTACGGTGAAGTACACCTTGACGTATTGCACGCTCTGCGTCATTATTGTGCCACGGCACATCCTCGAACTCCATGGACGTAAATAGCATATCATGTCGCTTTCGAAGCTCCTTTGATATTCGGATGGCATCCTCATCAGCCCATTCCCTATCAAGTAATACCTTCATATCATTCTGGAATTTTTTACAAGAATTTTTATTTTCTTCAATAGATGGGGGTGGATCATTCTCCGTGTACTCAATTGCTTTTTTCAGAATTGATCGAATTCCATCAACGAATTCAAGGAACTTTCCAGAAGGTCTTCCAGGTTTCGTTAATTTTGCAGGCTTAGATGTTAAGAGAGTACGGGGTTCTATCCTGTGTTTAATCTCAGATCTCTCCAACCACCTATTTACATGAAGAAGATCAAGCTGATGTCCCGCACATTTTACCACATCGTATGGCTTCCATGCATCTCTGCCCAAAACACCGTTGAAACCTTTCAAAGTTTCTTCCGGCACTGTATGACCACGAGTTGGAGCAATTTTATAGTAAGAAGCCATCGTAGAGGTAAAAACCCATAACCAACTGTTCTTACCGTCAATCCTGACTCCTGTTTCATCGGCATTTACGGCAGCTGCTTTTACGATATCTTTATGAAGTTTTTCGACTCGTGTTGTGTTACTGACGCTTTCAAAGGATTGCAGCCAAATGAAACGACATTAACAATACTTGAAAAAGAATTTACATGACACGAAAGAGAATTAAAGATTATTAATTATTTGCGGTCCTGCAATTCTTAATTTATGCCTTCTGCATTGCTTTTGTAATTGCTGCCATCACGCCAGGGTCCTGAAGGATTGCCGTCATTAGTTCAGTGGTAACTTCGCTCTTATCCTCTTCAACCTTCATGGCCGTCTTAAGTGTCAATGCAGCACCACATTTAAAGCAAAACATTGCAGTAGCGGGATTTACTTCTTTACACCTGGCGCATTCAAGCGGCTTTAAAATTTCACAGTCTTTTTTCATCTCTTCTTTATCAATCAAGCCAGCCCTTTCCAGTATCTTCTTTTCAATATCAGCACCGGATAGGTGAACATATACCGCTGGCATTCTTGAGCTCCCGGTCCAGCCTGCCATGATCTTTAACTCAGATTCAGTGAAATCCTTTGCAAGTTGTGTTAATCGTGAATGCCGCAATAGATGCGGGTGTATATGCCTGCCCAATGCACGTTTAGATAACGCTGCCAATGTCTTTTGTATGCCCTGCTCATGAAGTTGGATATTAGGATTTTTCTTATTGACAAACAGCGGGACATTATCCCCTGTATTTGGATGATTGTTTAAGTGTTGAATCAGATAAGGGACTGATTCAATTAATCTTATCCTACGCTGCCCGGTTTTACCAGATACAACCATGACGGCACCGTATTGATCCATTTTTACATCTTTTTGTTTCAATGCGGTTATTTCACCCAGCCGGCAGCCGCTTTCATAAAGTAACGCAATAATAGCCCGGTCCCTGATGTTATCGGCGGCTTCAATGAGGGTTTTGACTTCTCCCGGCTTCAAGATATCTTCGGGCAATTTATGGTTATTGTGATTTTTAATTTTAATCCATTTGACGACTTCCGGGTACCCATCAGTTTGATACAACCACTTGAAGAACTTCTTAAATTTTAATTTATAATCTTCAAGTGTTGACGGCTTCTTACCTTCTAAATTGTAAATGTAATCTTCGATATCTTGCCGTGTTACATCCTCAAATGGTTTTTTAACATTAGTTGCAAATTTACATATCGGGACTAACTGATTACGGCGGGACAGTAGTTTAAGGCTATAGTTCTTTTCTGATTCCAGGTCATAGCGTTTCAGTGTCTTCTTTTGTGCAGGTGTTAAGCCATCATCGTTTAGCATACGGTTGATATAATCCTTTACTGCCTCATCTCTCATGATACCACCAATTTAAATGTTAATCAATAGTATAACTGTCATGAAATATAAACGTAACGAATGTGTCCAAAACTTAACACTTGGGCATAAAATGCGTTTGATAGACATCTATGAACAATTACTTGAGATACTGGGCCACCAGAATTGGTGGCCTGCAGATACACCTTTTGAAGTGGTTGTCGGTGCGCTGCTGACCCAGCAGACCCGTTGGAACAATGTGGAACAGGCCATTTCCAACCTGAAAGAGCAAGGCCTGCTTGAACCGGAGACCCTGGCTTTTGCAGATACAGATTCCCTTGAAGAACTCATCAAGTGTACTGGATTTTACCGCCAAAAAGCTCGTCGGTTAAAGAACCTGGCCGCGTACTATTCCAGCTACAAAGATACATTATCAGACAAGCCTGTTGATGAACTGCGGCAGGAGTTGCTTGGACTAGAGGGTGTGGGAGATGAGACCGCTGATAGTATTATCCTGTATGCTATCAATAAACCAAAGTTCGTCATCGATGCCTATACCTGTCGGATACTTGACTGCCTGGGGCTTAAGGGTAATTACCGCGTGCTGCAGCAGAGATTTGAATCTGAACTTGAGCATGATGTGGACCTGTTCAAAGAATACCATGCCTTGATAGTGGAGTACGGTAAACAGTACTGCACCAGGCACAGGTGTGAAGATTGTGTTTTGCTAAAAAACGGGAAAACTATTATATAGGGCGATACCAATTAAGGAGTTGGAGTTAACTGACTTTTCTCATTTTTTCTATGAGGTATCCACATGGTTAATGAATATGAACGTAAAGGTACAACAACTATTGGACTCGTCTGTAGCGAAGGCATTGTCCTGGCTTCCGAGAGCAGGGCTACAATGGGTTTTTTTATTGCAAGTAAAGATGCCAAAAAAATTTACCAGATAGATGATCTGGTGGGGATGACCACTGCAGGTTCAGTTGGTGATGCACAAAGGCTTGTCAAGGTAATGCAGGTGGAATCTAAACTTTACAAAATGCGCAGACAGGAAAACATGACCATCAAAGGAATTGGAAGCCTGCTTTCAAATGTGCTTGGAGGTAACCGTTATTTCCCTTACATGGTACAGCTCATCATTGGAGGAGTTGACAAGACAGGGCCAAGTCTGTATTCCCTCGATGCTATGGGAGGGCAGCTGGAAGAGAGCACAGCCGTTTCAACTGGTTCAGGTTCTCCTATCGCATACGGCATACTTGAGGATAGATATAAGAAAGGCATGTCCATGGATGAAGGTGTAGACCTGGCCATCAGGGCATTGCATAACGTTGTTAAGCGGGACGCAGCATCTGGAAACGGCATAAAGGTAGTAAAGATTACGTCTGATGATTATGTCGAAGTGGACGATGCTTTGATTGAAAAGAAACGCAAAGCATTTAATGATGCTCTATGATGATACAATGTACTAAATAAGACAAATAATAGCTTTTAAAAAAAGTTTTTTTTCACAATTATTTTTTCATTTTTTTAACAGGACGTAAATATAATGTCGGTAGATGACGTATTAGCTGATCTGAAAATAAAGATCACAAAAAGGCTACCACCTGGTGTGACAATTTCACAGGTGGAATTTGAAGGGCCTGAACTGGTGATATACACTCCAGAACCAAAAAAGTTCGCAGATAATGGGGACATAGTCAGGAACCTGGCCAAGGACCTGCGTAAACGATTGGTAGTACGGCCGGACCCGGGCGTATTGGCAGCACCAGAGAAAGTCATGGAAACAATTGCGGCTATCGTACCCGAGGATGCGGGTGTTTCCAACCATTATTTTGACACTGATACCGGAGAAGTTATTATCGAGGCTGAAAAGCCGGGACTCGTGATTGGCAGGCACGGTAGTACGCTGCGGGAGATAACCAAGGAGATCGGCTGGACTCCAAAGGTGGTGCGAACGCCCCCAATAAAATCATCCACTGTCAAAAACGTGCGCCAGTACATGAGGGACCATAAGGATGAACGTAAAGAACTGCTCAAAACCATAGGCAGGAAAATACACCAGGAAGTGACTTCAAAGGACAAATGGGTCAGGGTCACCGCGCTGGGAGGCTGCCGGGAAGTGGGACGTAGCTGCTTCTTGCTTTCAACTCCTGAGACAAAGGTGCTCATCGACTGTGGTGTAAATGTGGGTTCGGATGAGAACGGAACGCCTTACCTGTACATTCCTGAAGTAACACCAATTAGCCAGCTGGATGCAGTGGTGCTTACCCATGCACATCTGGACCATTCTGGCCTGATACCTTTGCTGTATAAGTACGGATATGAGGGACCTGTGTACTGCACACCGCCTACTCGCGACCTGATGGCATTGTTGCAACTGGACTTCATAGATGTGGCTGCAAAGGAAGGTAAAACCATACCATACCCTTCGACCATGATACGGGAAACCTTGAAACATACTATTACACTGGATTATGGTGGGGTAACTGATATTGCTCCTGACATGAAGCTGACTATGCATAATGCCGGTCACATCCTGGGGTCATCAGTAGTACATTTCCATGTTGGTGATGGGTTGTATAACATAGCTTTTACCGGAGACCACAAGTATGAAAAGACCCGTCTTTTCGATCCAGCCGTGAATACGTTCCCAAGGATAGAAACCATAATCACCGAGGCCACTTACGGGGGGTCCCGGGATATGCAGCCAAGCCGAAAGGAAGCTGAAGCACAATTAAAGAGAATCGTCCAGGAAACTGTGGCCCGAGGCGGCACCGTGCTTATCCCTGCTTTTGCAGTGGGCAGGAGCCAGGAGGTAATGCTGGTACTTGAAGAAGCTATCCGCAAGGGTGAAATTGACAATGTGCCTGTTTACCTTGATGGTATGATCTGGGAGGCTACGGCCATACATACTACGTATCCTGAATACCTGAACAGTGACCTGCGGACAATGATCTTCCATAAAGGTATGAATCCATTTCTGGCAGATTGTTTTGAACAGGTGGACTCTCAGAAGAAACGGCAGGAACTGCTGACAAACCGTGTACCTGGTGTGGTGCTGGCTACGTCAGGTATGCTTAATGGTGGCCCTATCATGGAATACTTGAGGGCATACGGGCCTGATGAGAGGAATTCACTTGTGTTCGTGGGATACCAGGCTGAAGGTACCATGGGGCGCAGGTTGCAGAAAGGCTGGAATGAGATACCCGTACACCAAAACGGCAAATCAGATGTTATTAAGGTGAACCTGCAGGTGCAAACTGCAGACGGATTCTCTGGTCATTCTGACCGCAAGCAGTTGATGGATTATATCAAGAAGATGAAACCCCGGCCTGAACATGTCCTGACCGAACACGGTGATGAGAAGAGCTGCCTGGATCTGGCAAGTTCCATATACCGCAAGTTCAGGGTAGAGACCAGGGCACCTTCAAATCTGGAAACTATTAGAATGATATGAGTTTCTATTGAATTTGGGTTAATTAAATTAATTTAAACTATCAAAGTTGGGTTCTATCTCCTGTTCCATGGTCTCCCAATCGTTTATGGGTAGGTCCATCTTAGAGATTTTCTTTGCAGCATCAGGAGTTTTAGTGTGCATTGGGCGTATGATGAGTTCGTCGTCCCTGTCTTCTATATATACTGCTGTGGATTCGTTCAGGCAGAGGGCTTCCCTCATTTTGACAGGAATTGAAATTCTCCCGAATTTATCAATTTTGGCAATTTTGTGTATAATGGTATATAGGGGGGTATGGGTTTAAGGGTTTTGAGTGCTGTAGGTAGGTTAAGGATGGGGTTTTCGTCATGGTCCCTTAATTTCGCTACGCTCAAATAGGGGGATCGAGATGATGCTCAAGAATAACAAATTTTTTAACTATTCAGGTAGCATAGTTACAAATAATTATAAAAAGTATTTGACTTATAATTTATAACAGTTAAAGGTAAATATAGTAAGCTGATTCAAAACAAAGTGAAGCAATCTCTTAAAGTGGCAGACGGGGCAGATTGTAGTGGACTGAAACCCGATGTTCACTAATACGCAGGAACGATGATAGTTATGAAAGTTATAAAGTTAAATTTGACAAACTTCCGGGATGCTCAAGCTCTTTCCCTAGAGTTAAATCCGAAACTTAACGTTTTTGTTGGCGTGAACGGCTCTGGAAAGTCAACTGTTCTGGATGCAATTGCTATCATGCTTTCATGGCCGACTAATAGAATCATTCGTCCGGGTGCATCCGGCAGACCAATCACTGAAAATGATATTACCAATAGTAAATCTTCTTCATCCATCCAGTTATCCTGTGAGATCGATAGCAAAACGATAGAGTGGAAATTGTCAAAAAACCGAAAAGGACATGCACCTTCAGAAGACAAAAGTAACCTGCTGGACCTAAAGGATTATGTCACAGCAATTCAAAACCAGATTTCTGAAACTTCGGAAAAAGTTAATATTCCTTTGTTTGTCTATTACCCTGTGAATCGTGCTGTGTTGGATATTCCAATACGGATACGTGGACAGCATAAATTTGACTTGCTAACAGCTTATGACGATGCGTTGACCAGCGGTGCAAATTTCAGAACTTTTTTTGAGTGGTTCAGAGTAAGGGAAGACCTTGAAAACGAAACATTTAGGGATTATCAGACTCTGGATAAATTTTTCAAGAAAAATTCGAATGCATCCATCAAACCAATTGATTCTCAATTCCCTGACCTACAGTTGGAAGCGGTTAGGAAGGCATTATCGAAAATTATACCCAATTTTTCTAATCTCACCGTTCGAAGAAATCATCTGCGAATGGAAGTTGAAAAAAATGGCAAACGTTTGACAGTGAATCAACTTTCCGGTGGAGAACTAAACTTGATAGCAATGATTGGGGATCTGGCAAGACGAATGGCAATTGCAAACCCTGACTCTACTAAGCCGCTTGAAGGTTCAGGTATTGTTCTCATAGATGAAATCGACCTGCACCTGCATCCAAAATGGCAACGGATGATTGTACCTAAGTTGCGGGATGTTTTTCCAAATTGCCAATTCATTATATCCACCCATTCGCCACATGTAATCACCCATGTGCAACCGGAGTGTCTATTCCTCCTTGAACAAACGGATTCTGGCATTGTTGTGGCGGATAAGCCATCCGGGTCATATGGTAAAAATGTGGATCGGGTACTTGAAGATCTAATGGGTCTAAAAACAACACGGCCTGAAGAAGTCGCTTCTGAACTTGACAGTATTTTTGAGACAATCGACGCAGGAAATCTGGAAGATGCACAAAAAAAGATTGCTGAGTTGAAGCTAAAAATTGGAGCAGATCCTGAATTGGTGAAGGCAGGAGTCCTCATCAAACGCAGAGAGCTGATTGGCAAATGAAGCATATTGTCAAAGATAAGGATACCCCTGAATTTGATAAATGGAAGGCACTTGACGATTATGAATGGAAGAAAACCTATGATGACTTGGTAAATCCAGAAAAAAAAGAAGTCAAAGATTCTCTCATGAAGGAACAAGGATATATTTGTTGCTACTGTGAACGTCGTTTGACCGATGATGACTCCCATATTGAGCATTTCAATCCCCAAAGCAACAACGCTGTCGATACTTTAGATTACACCAATATGCTGTGTTCCTGCCAAGATCAATTGGAAAAAGGAGAGCATCGGAATTGTGGGAATTCAAAAGGCAATTGGTTTGATGAAGATCTTCTTATTTCGCCATTAGATTGGGATTGTGAGGGGCATTTTGCTTATACCGCAGACGGTAAAATCCATCCTGCCAATGAATCAGATGATGCAGCAACAATGACAATTGAAAAACTGAAGTTAGATATTGGAATATTGAACGACTTTCGCAAGAAAGCAATTGAGCCATTTTTGTATGAAGGCCTGGATGAGAAGGAATTTTCTCGGTTTGTGAATGGTTACCTCAAAAAAAACTCGTATGGAATGTTCGGAGAATTCTGGACGACTATCAATTACATATTTATGGAACTCCAAACATAGATGAAATCGAGACTACAGATATCGAAAATATGAATGGTATTTGTCGTGAAAGGCAGGGCAGATTAGTTAGAGATACAAAATGCTTTTCGAAAAA
>JAKRWB010000304.1 GCA_022353185.1 ANME-2 cluster archaeon
AACAGTGTGTACGGTATTTCGCGCTCCATTCCAGATGACCTGGTTGCGCAGCATCCAGACGTAACATATGAGCAGTGCAACCTTATAGACCACACATCTGTATACAATATGCTAAATAAAATTGACCCAGATTGTATATTCCATCTTGCTGCAGAAAGTTCAGTGGGATCAAGCTGGAAAAATCCGGTAAACATGATGAACAATAATGTGCTGTCCCAGATCAATGTCTTTGAAGCCGTGCGTGAACTTGAATTGTCTACACGAATAATTGTTGCGTGTTCTTCAGAAGAATACGGATTAATTAACGAATCCGATCTACCGGTAAATGAAAAATGTTGTTTCAATCCACTTAGTACTTATGCCGTCAGTAAAGTATCTCAAGACATGTTAGCTTACCAGTACTTTAAAAGTTACGACATGGACATCGTACGAGTACGCTCCTTCAATTTAACCGGACCTGGCCGCCCTCCAACCTATGCACTCAGTTCGTTTGCCTATCAGATAGCAAAAATCGAAAAAAAAATGATTAAGAATGTAATCTCAGTTGGGAACCTGGATGTTAAAAGAGATTATACTGATGTAAGGGACGCTGTAAATGGTTATTATGAATTAGCATTGAAAGCTAAACCAGGCACTGTATATAATCTTTGTTCCGGAAAAGCATATAATCTACGAGAATTGCTTAATATCCTGATCTCATTTTCAACTACCGATGTCAATGTAGAGAAGGATAATTTGAAATTTAGGCCATCCGATTTACCAATTATGTTGGGGGACAATACAAAAATTAAATCTGAAATCGGCTGGATCCCCAAAATTGATATTCGTAGTACTTTGAGCGATTTACTGGATTATTGGAGAAATTACAAAATTTAAATAATTTGGATGCAATCATATGTATATTAACTCAAAAATCTACATCGCTGGCCACCGCGGCATGGCTGGCTCAGCCATAAAGCGAAACCTCGAAGCCAGAGGCTACCATAACCTCATAACCCGCACCCACTCCGAGCTTGACCTCACCAACCAGCAGGCTGTAAACAGCTTCTTCGAAATACAAAGACCGGAATACGTCTTCTTAGCTGCAGCAAAGGTTGGCGGAATCCTTGCAAACAGCACATACCCGGCAGAGTTCATCTACGAAAACCTCATGATAGAAGCCAATGTCATCCATGCCGCATACACCACTGGCGTGAAAAAACTACTATTCCTCGGCTCATCATGCATATATCCCGGACTTGCGCCGCAGCCTCTAAAGGAAGAGTACCTGCTCACAGGCGAACTTGAGGTCACCAACGAGGCATATGCAGTGGCTAAGATCGCAGGGATACGGATGTGCAAGCATTACAACCAGCAGTACGGGACGAACTTCATCTCGGTCATGCCGACCAACCTCTACGGACCCAATGACAACTACGACCTTGAGACATCGCACGTCATGGCTGCGCTCATACGCAAGTTCCATGAGGCAAAGCTGAACAATGCACCGCAGGTCGTTGTGTGGGGGACAGGGG
>JAKRWB010000305.1 GCA_022353185.1 ANME-2 cluster archaeon
CTTAAAAAATAGGAAATCATTATTCCGACACGAGGGTCAATCCAAGACATAGGTCCGACCATATCTCATAAAACGAATATCGTGGAACTCTATCTCAAAGTATATGAATACACAGAGATCGAAAGACGGACGAGGCATACTGGACAATCAATAAAAAGGTACATCATAGGATTCTCAAAAGTTGTGATGCTGCATAGCAAAGGCTTCACTCCAGATCAAATCCGTGAACTTACGAATACTACCGAGAAAGTGGTAAAGGAATACCTTGAGCTATATCAGAAATATGGGGATCTCGGCAAGGATAGAATGAATCAATTGCTTTCAACTCCAAAGATCGAAGTAGAAAATAAAAAAAAGGAGATGAGCCTGTGACCTCAAATATTTCAGGAAAAAGCATTGGCTCAGCCATCAAATCACTTCTGAATTCAGAATATAAGTTCATGGGAGGGGATAGGGTCCAGGAAATGTTTATTGGAGATGTCCTGCAACTTTTCAAGAAATATAACCGTGATGCTTGGAATCTTGAACCAGGTCAGACTATGTGGTTTGCTGTATGTGCAGATGAAAAACAGAGCTATGGGAAAACGCTTGAGAAAACGAGAATTACTCCCGTTATCCTGTCTGTTGTCCATGATGAAGATAGAAAAACGAGAGAGAACGGCTATTCTCATAAAGAATTAAGAAGATTCAAGATTGCCAGGATCCTGAGAGAAGCGTTCAAACAGAACGGTGTTCTTTCACAGGCAGATGTGGCAGAGATGCTGGGTGTCAGCACAGGAATGGTCAGCAGGGATATCAGAGAGTATCAGATTGAGAATCAGGTTGTACTCCCATATCGTGGAACTATATATGATCTTGGCAGGGCGATTACTCATAAGAAGATGATTATTGGACATTTTCTGAGAAATGTGCAAACTCCTGATATTTCACGAATCACTGGACATACAGAGGAAGCATGTGACCGTTATATTAAGGCATATAAAAAAGTAAGAACTCTATACGGTAGCATGAATCA
>JAKRWB010000306.1 GCA_022353185.1 ANME-2 cluster archaeon
CCATACCTGTTAAGACCCATACCCATGACCCTGTGCCTTTTGTGGTGCTGTCCAGCAGTGGTGGAGCTGATAGTGTTACGGAATATAATGAGTTCTCTGTTGAATCAGGTTCTTTGGGAATAGTGGAAGGGCACCGGATAATGAATTATCTGGTTAACGGAAATTTTTAACTACTTGCTATGCATGTGCCCCAATGCCTTGTCCCAGTAATCCTTAGCAGCTTCCCTTATCCCGGCAATATCCTCCGGTGTCAGCTGCCGCACCACTTTGCCCGGACTCCCCATTATCAGACTGCCTGGCGGGAACGTCTTGCCTTCAGTAATGAGGGTCCCAGCACCTATCAGGCACCCGTCCCCCAATACAGCATTGTTCATAACAATTGAACCCATACCTACCATGCAGCCGTTGCCGATAGTACAGCCGTGGAGTATTGCGCCATGACCCACCACGCAATATTCGCCAATATTAGCAGTATTATCCGAACCCGCATGCACAGTGCAATTATCCTGGATATTGCTCCATGCACCAATCCGTATAGCACAGGGGTCGCCTTTTACAACGGCGTTCGACCAGATACTCACATGGTCGCCTAATTCAACATCACCAATGACCGCACCCAATGGGTCGATATAAATGGGGTTGCCCATTTTCGGGAACATCCCCTGAAAACTCCGTATCCTACCTTCCATTTCAGATCACTTCCACTTTTATCATATTAGTGGAACCACCGGCAGGTACACTTGCAGTCACAACCAGCTTATCACCCTTTTTGAAACAGCACTCCACTGCAGTCTTCACTGTCCTTTTCATCATCACGTTAAAATCAGTGGAATAATCCACATAAATAGGCGTGACACCCCACACCAGTGAAAGACCCCTCAGTGTGGCAGGATTGGAACTCAAAGCATAAATGGGGATCAACGGTCTATACCTGGCCACCACCCTGGCAGTTTTACCCTGGCCTGTGGGTGTAATGATAGCAGCAGCATTGACCTGTCTTGCAATATGGATGGCTGAACGGCCGATAGCTTCTGTGATTGATTCACCTTCTGTTAAATTACGGATAAACATAGCATCCCGGAAATCCACGGATGTTTCGATCTTTGCCGCAATTCTTGACATCATCCGGACCGATTCGACAGGGAACTGACCCACGGCAGTCTCTTCTGAAAGCATCACCGCATCAGTACCATCCAGTACAGCATTTGCAACATCTGCAGTCTCTGCCCTGGTAGGTCTGGGATTATCAACCATACTCCTGAGCATCTGGGTGGCAGTAATCACCGGCTTACCTGCCTGGTTACTTTTTCGTACAAGCATTTTCTGGACGGCAGGCACATCCTCCATAGGAATCTCCACACCCAAATCACCCCTTGCCACCATGATTCCGTCAGCAGTATCTAATATCCCGTCAATATTTGCAACAGCTTCGTGTTTCTCGATCTTGGCGATTACCGGGATACTGGCTCCCCTATTGCTGATGATCTGTTTAACTTCCTGAATATCCTCTGCTTTCCTGACAAAGGACAGGGCAATAAGGTCCACCTCTTCCTTGATTCCAAGTTCCAGGTCGTTTCTATCCTTGGCTGTCAGTGATGGTATCTCTACCGTGCCGGTAGGCAGGTTGATACCTTTATGGGATGATAACTGTCCACCGATTTCCACCTTGCACCTGATATCACTTACATCTGATTCAATGACCTTGAGCTGGATGAGCCCATCTGATAACATGATGGTATCACCTTTTTTTACTTCCCCGGGCAGGTCTTTGTAACTGACTGATGCTATATTTTCATTCCCGGGCACATCCCTGCTTGTCAGGATGAACTCGTTTTTACTCTTCAGGGTAACGGCACCATCAGGGAACTCACCCACCCTTATTTTCGGCCCGCTAAGGTCCTGCAGGATAGCTATGTGCCTGTCCAGACCGGATGATATCTCCCTTATCTTCCTGATGCTTTCCATGTGTTCCTGATGGGTACCGTGGGAAAAATTCAACCTGGCCACATCCATACCTGCTTCTATCAGGCGCTTGATCCTGGATTCGCTACTGCTGGCAGGCCCAATGGTACACACGATCTTCGTACGTCTGATAATCTCCCCCTCCACTATGATCTTAATAACGAATCCACTGCCAT
>JAKRWB010000307.1 GCA_022353185.1 ANME-2 cluster archaeon
TGATTATTCGAAGGAGTATGATTTTTTTATTTTTTCGGGTAATTGGGCACATTTTGCTGCGAAGAGGCATGGACCGAATATGTGGTATTGTTTCACTCCTACAAGAGCATTTTATGACCTATATGATACATTTTTACAGAGGCAATCGTTCATCACACGTCAGTTTTTCAAGATTTGGGTGGCATTGCATGAGCCTGTAAGCCGCAAATTTGTAAATTATATAGATCATGTTGTTACAATCTCGGCAAATGTGCAACGAAGGATCACGAAATATTATTATAGTAATTCAGTAATAGTATATCCTGCGATTGATATTTCAAAATACCGATTTGAAAAATCAGGTGATTTTTGGCTGTCTGTGAATCGATTATATCCTGAAAAGCGTGTGGAATTGCAAATTGAGGCTTTCAGGCAGATACCGAATGAAAAGTTGCTTATTGTAGGAGGATATGCAGAGGGCGATCATGCATCAGTCTATGCATCAAATCTATTAAATAACATCCCACATAATGTCACGTTGCTGGGTAGTGTTTCTGAAGATGAGTTGGTGGATTTGTATGCTGCCTGTAGAGGGCATATTACAACTGCGATGGATGAAGATTTTGGTATGACTCCTATTGAAGCGATGGCATCTGGTAAGCCTACGATAGCAGTGAATGAAGGCGGTTATCTCGAAACTGTGAAGAATGGCATCACTGGCATTTTTGTAGATCCGAATGAAAATGCTATAATAGAGGCAGTAAAGATTATCTCTAATGATCCAGAAATGTATAAAAATGCGTGCATTGAACGCGCAAAAGATTTTGATGTCGCAATGTTTATTGAGCAAATGGTCAAAATAATTGAATCGCTTGTTACAAGCAGGAATGAAAAATGAATAAATTATGGGACTATCGACATCTTACCCTAAAACTTGCGATGAGTGAGTTCAAACTTCGATATAAGAATTCCGTTCTTGGATTTTTCTGGTCACTGTTAGAGCCATTGATGATGTTGATAGTACTGTATGTGGTATTTACTAATCTTATGCGTGTCAATGTTGAACATTACCAGTTGTTCTTGCTTATGGGAATTGTTTCATGGAATCTGATGGCCAGGGGGACGGGCATGAGCTTAAATAGCATACTTGGTAAGCCAAGCCTTGTGCAGAAGGTGTATTTTCCAAGAGAGGTTTTGGTGATCAGTTCATGTATTACGGCTTTATTAATGTCTTTATTGGAATTTATTGTGTTTGCAGCATTCATGATATTCTTTAAGGTGATGCCTTCTATCACGATCATCTATTTCCCTATTGTACTGGCTGTGGAGTTTTTTATGATCCTGGGAATCTCTTTTGGGCTGGCTGCATTGAATGTATATTTCAGGGATGTGCAGTATATCTGGGCGGTGGTGTTACAGGCGGGATTTTTTGCAGCTCCTATTATATATCCAATATCGATAATTCCTGTAAACTATGTATGGGTCATTATGTTAAATCCGATGACCAGAATTATCGATATGTTAAGAGGATCCGTTATTTATTCAACTGTGCCTGCTTCCGGGGATATGATCTATATTATTGTATCCGCATTGTTGCTGTTGATTGTTGGATATGCCATTTTTGCTAAACTTGAACCAAGGTTTGCGGAGGAGATGTGAACATGGGAAATGTGGACGCAATAGTCGTGAAGGATCTATGGAAAACGTTCAAGCTTCCCCACGAAAAACGGAATACATTGTTTGAATCCATCACAGGCATTTTTGATGGCAAGCAGGGCTATGAAGAGTTTGTCGCACTCAAAGACATTAATTTCACAGTGAATAAGGGCGAAGCGATTGGAATCATTGGGGAGAATGGGTGCGGGAAAAGCACTCTTCTTAAGGTCATTGCAAATATTTTTAGACCTACGAAAGGCTCGGTGAAGATCAATGGGAAGATCACTCCCTTTCTTGAGCTTGGTGTGGGATTCCAGCCAGACCTGACTGCCAAGGAGAATATCTACATCTACGGCGCGATCATGGGATTATCTGATCGGGAGATCGATGCAAGATTGGAGGAGATACTTGATTTTTCAGGGCTTAAGCGGTTTGAAGATACAAAACTTAAGAATTTCTCATCCGGTATGCAGGTGAGACTTGCATTTGCAACTGCTATTCAGACGAATCCTGAGATCTTGCTGATGGATGAGGTGCTGGCTGTTGGGGACATGGAGTTCCAACAAAAATGTATGGATGTTTTCCAACGGTACATTAAAGAGAAGAAGACGATAGTATTCGTTTCCCATGATCTCAACTCTGTGCGGCGCTTTTGTAGCAAGGCTTTGTTACTTCGACATGGCGAACAGGTGGCATTTGGGGATACAAATGAGATTATTGACAAGTATGTGTATGGAGTGGATGCAGAGGACAGCACGGAGAATGTGGAATCCGAACAAGAATCTGGTGAATTGATCAATCTAAATGACGATGTTGTAGGGAAAAAGAGAAGATGGGGCACCAAAAAAGTAGTGATCACTGGTGTTAAGTTCATTGATAAATTCGGTAGAGAAAGTACGATGTTCAATTCAGGGGATTCTATGACGATTCGTATTGAATACGATGTTAACGAAGCAGTGGAGGAGATTCAAATCGGTATTGCAGTATACTCTGATAATGATATCATGTGCTACGGCACCAATACGGATCTTCGAGGATATGTAGTTGATAATGCATCTGGTAGTAATGAAATCAATCTTATTATTCACAATTTAACCATGATGGAAGGTAAATTCCATCTTACTGTTGCAGCCCACAGCAAAGAACATGAACCATACGACTGGCGTGACAAGCAATTTTCGTTTAATGTTGTGAAAAATGGAAATGATGCAGGCTTCTTTGATATCCCATGTGAATGGAAACAATGAGTATATTTGCTATGTATGTGTTAAATGTTTAAAAAAGACCAAGGAATATTAATATGACAAAATCAGCACTGATCACAGGAATCACAGGACAGGACGGCTCTTACTTAGCAGAGCTGTTATTAGATAAAGGATATGATGTTTATGGATTGATCCGCCGTCTTAGCACGCCCAACATATCAAGAATTGAACAGATTATGTCTGATGTCGAACTGGTGGAGGGGGACCTTACAGACCAATCATCCATAAATGATGCAATCCATCGTATCCAGCCAGATGAGGTGTATAATCTGGCTGC
>JAKRWB010000308.1 GCA_022353185.1 ANME-2 cluster archaeon
CACTGGCAGACCATTTCTGGCATCACCTCCAAAAACACTCTCAATAAAATTGCGGGCATCATCAGGCATAACAAGTTCTCCATGCTCTGAAAGTAAACGGGCTGTAAGCCATAATTGACCATGACTCGGATACACAAAAGCTGCCTTTGGAAACACATCCTTGTACCAATCTTCAGTGGGATTGTCGGTCAAAGACGGAGCAAATATTCCCAATATCGGACTTCCAGAACGCTCCTCGCGTGAATGTCTATGAAGCCGCCCGGCTCGCTGAATTATTAAATCCATTGGTGCCAGGTCGCTTACCATATAATCAAAATCAAGGTCAAGAGATTGTTCCACTACCTGGGTGGCTACAAGAATCTGACCTCTTCGGATTGCATCGTCACTTTTTTTACCAAATGTATCCAGTACTTTAGTCTCAATCTTTTGACGATCACCCATGGCAAAGCGTGCATGAAAAAGAAGAACATTTTCAGAACCCAGTTCAGAGGACAGACTATTGTATGCATCTATTGCATCATCCACAGTATTGCGAATCCAGCAGGCACACCCTCCATTTTTAGCGGCATTCACCAGAGATGTTTCCACAGCAGAAATATCATCACAGAACTCAACTGCAACTTTGCGTTGTGTACCTTCACGAATCTGAAGAGGCATTTGCGAAACCCAATTCCCAGTGCTGTGGGTGACAAGGGGATATGAATTCTCATTCAATTTGTGCTGCTTCCCATCCAGCCCCTGAGAAAAACTATTCACCAGTTCCTGGCGATGTTTTATGGGAAGTGTTGCAGAAAGTAGAATCGCACTTCCACCCAATGCTGCATGGAATCGCAACAGAGTACACAGTAGCGTGTGCATATAGGGATCATAAGCATGCACCTCGTCCACAATCAACACATTTCTGGATAAACCTAACAGGCGCAAAGACTGATGTTTTGAGGGAAGCACAGCCATCAGCCCCTGGTCAATGGTTCCAACCCCCACATCTGCCAGCAATGCCTTCTTGCGATTATCTGCAAGCCATTCACTACATTGTGCAGAAGCTGCTTCTTCATCTTTGGCATAACTTCCATCGTTGCGAGAATTCTCCAAACCTATGGAATGGCGGAAAGTATCAGAAAGATGGCGTGCACCGTGTGCCAGCACAAGAGATGGTGTAGCCTCTTTTGTAAACATCAATCTGTATGCGTTAACCAGCCGCTCATACATTGCGTTAGCCGTAGCCATTGTTGGCAAAGCCACAAAAATCCCTTCGCCAAGACCTTGATTCATCAAACGATGCGCTAATGTCAAAGCTGCTTCGGTTTTACCACTTCCTGTGACTTCTTCCAGTATGAATAATTGTGCACCATCTGCGAGTTCACATGTAGAAACATGAGATTGTAAAGGACTTGGGTGATCAATTTTTGGGAACAATGCCCCCATACCTGTTTCAGGTGATATGTCAGATGGTAACACTCCAGCCTTATTGATTGCTTCTTCTGCTTTAGGTAATGCAATTTTATTCCAGTAATCTTCAAGCAAAATGGGTTTTGAATTAAGTGGAAAATATTCACTATTTGACCCAATCCAATCACTCAATATCGCCAAACCAGCAAGTAACCATGATGACTGCTTGAATAAGTCATCCATGTCTTCATCGTAACTAATCAGCAACTGGTTTGATTGATTTGGAATTAGTAATTCAGCAACTTCATTTACAAAAGATTGTGCCATGACAATATTTTCATCCGTAAAGAGATTCTGCACACGTATCGTCATACCATTATCATCAAGAAGTGGCGGTTTGCCATGATGCCCTGTTACCGCCTGAACCCACGGTTTTAGAATATCATTCCAATCAATTTTCTCAATACCTGCACCTTGTTCCAGATGGAGCAGGTTATCATCCCATAGAAGGGACCATACGCTATCCCATAAGTGATATCCCATAGTGTCATGGCGCACAGGATATGCTTTGTCACATGTGCACCCCCGCAGATGTTTGAATAAATCAGGTCGAAGATTCTGAAAGCGATCTGAAAATTTGCCTATGTCGTGGATTGCTAGATAAAATGTAATTAGTTTGGTTGTAACCTCATCACTAAGAGATGTAATCTCAGTAAACCGATTCAGAAGATGCTTATCCTTTTGCAGTAATACATGCCCAACTGCTGCAACATCCAAACAGTGATACACCAATAAGTGATAAGATGATATACTCTGGTTGTCAGTATTATTTGCTTTGCCCCAGTTTTGATACATCTCGTTATCAGATGAATAAGCCACCATTTGTCACCGGTCTATTTTATTTATTTCAATCATGAAATTTACCACCGCACAATTAGTAGTTTTTAGCTTATACTAAATCAAGATAAACCGTTTCATTTATAATTGTATTGCTCTAGTCAATAGTAAACATATACTAACATGCATTGCATATAT
>JAKRWB010000309.1 GCA_022353185.1 ANME-2 cluster archaeon
GCGGGGATAGCCAAGCCAGGCCAAAGGCGCAGGACTTAAGATCCTGTTACGTAGGTGTTCGCGGGTTCGAATCCCGTTCCCCGCACTACTCAGGCCAGTAGCGGGCCGCACACGTATGAAGGCCTGCGGCCTTCATACGTGGACTGAGTGCATATTTTATGCAACCGGAAGCGGGCTGAGACTGGAGAAAACGAAGATTTGATATAGCATTAAAGAGAAGAGAATATCCCTACCGTGCCTAGGTAGCTCAGTCTGGGAGAGCGCTGCCCTGAAGAGGCAGTTGTCCCCGGTTCAAATCCGGGTCTGGGCACATTTTTTGTTTTTAGTTCTATATTTTTAAATATAATTATATTATGTTAGTCCCATATCCAAGAAAAGATTACCTTATGACGGAGGATATACCAAATTGACCAACCCACCCAGACTTGTGGCATGGGAACTGACCAGGGCCTGCAACCTGGCATGCAGGCATTGCAGGGCCGATGCAGTCACAGAGACCAGTCCTGATGAACTCACCACAAAAGAAGCAAAGGATTTCATAAACCAGTTAGCAGAATACGGTAAACCCATCCTCATCATGACAGGCGGGGAACCGCTGCTGCGGGATGACTTTTATGAGATTGCCCAATACGGGACCGAAAAAGGTTTAAGAGTAGTACTTGCCACCAACGGTACTTTTATGACGCCTAAAATCGCCAGCCGTTTGAAGGATGTGGGTATACAGCGTATCAGTGTGAGTATTGATGGATCTGATGCAAAGACCCATGATGATTTCAGGTGCGAAATCGGTTCATTTGATGCCGCACTGGTGGGTATTCAGCATATCAAGGATGCGGGGATAGGTTTCCAGATAAATACAACAATCACGAAGAGGAATATTGACCAGATAACCAAAATTCTTGATCTGGCAGTCCGGTTGGAGGCTGAGGCTTTGCACATCTTCATGCTGGTGCCAACGGGCAGGGGTAAGGAGATAGAGAAAGATGAGATTCCGCCTGAGGAGTATGAGCGAGTGCTTAACTGGTTCTATGACCAGCGAAATAAAGTGCCTTTGCAGTTAAAGGCCACTTGTGCACCCCACTATTTCAGGATAATGCGCCAGCGGGCAAAGGAAGAAGGTATCAAAATAACAATGGAGACCCACGGGTTTGAGGCTATGACCAAAGGTTGCCTTGGCGGCAGTGGGTTCTGTTTTGTGTCCCATATAGGCGAGGTGTATCCCTGTGGATTCCTGCCTGCACTGGCAGGGGATATCCGCAAGCAGAGTTTCAAGGACGTATGGGAGAAGTCAAAGGTTTTCAATGATATCAGGGATGTCAACAAGCTGAAAGGCAAGTGCGGGATATGTGAGTACAGGAGAGTGTGTACCGGCTGCCGTGCCCGGGCTTATGCGGCAACCGGGGATTATATGGATGAGGAGCCGTACTGTGTGTACGTACCTGCCGGGGGCGAAATGGTTTGATAGAACTGGACGACCTGGATAAGGCTATTTTGAACGAGATACAGGTTGATTTCCCGCTGGTGAAACAGCCGTTTTTGGGACTGGCGACAAGCCTTGGTTCTACTGAAAACGAGGTTATGAGGAGGATTGAACGACTTATCAAAGAGGGGGCCATCCGCAGGATAGGGCCTATCCTGAATGTGAAAAAAACCGGGGGAGAGAGTACTCTGGTTGCGGTCAAGGCATCTGAAGAACGTATTGATGAGGTGGCAGATATTATCAATGGCTATGATGAAGTATCACACAATTACCTTCGGCCGGCTGAGTATAATATATGGTTCACTGTGTCAGCACCCAGCAAAGAACGACTGGGGCAGATACTTGAAGAGATTGGGGAGCGCACCGGATGTCCATTGATTGACTTGCCTACATTGAGGTTGTTCAAGATTGGTGTGAAGTTCAATATTATATAATTCATCAAAAGTTTTTATTTAATTTATACCGGAAATTGACTGGATGGTGATACCATAAAGTACTATTCTGAAGATGAAATGAAGGACTTGAGATTGGCAATTGAAGAAGTCTTGCTGGACTGGGATGCAGTCAGTACTAAAAAGATGTTTGGGTCACCCTGTTTTTTGGCCAATGGTAAAATGTTCGGCCTGCTGGTGACAAAGGGTATAGTAATTACCAAACTGGACCAACCTGACAGGGATGTACTTTTAAATAAATACCAGGGTGCGCCTTTTGTTGTGGGTAATAAGATAATCCAGAAGTGGGTACGGTTGCCGATGGAAAATATTGCTGATTTTAATGAAATATTGCCGTTTGTCAAAATAAGTTATGATGCTGCACTGAGGGAAGAATAAAAGAACTGCAATTCTTCAATCCGATTAATTTGATATTGGTTCTTGTAGTGGGAATGTAAATGTGTTAAAAGTACAATAACTGTATTAAATATTGCATAGACTTAATATGTTTCAGCACATATTAATATTTAAGGAAATTTGGTCAGTATATGGGAGATAGTGAGATATTACCTGTGATATCGCCAACAAGCCTGATACAGAACATTGCCACTTGATGGGGTTATGAATATGAAATACTATTTAGAGGAAGAAATGAGAGAACTGAGGTTAGGGTTCGAGAATAGGGTGCTTAGCTGGCCAAATGTAACTCAAAAGAAGACATTCGGCTGCCCCAGTTACCAAGCCAGTGGAAAGACCTTTGCCATTCTCGTGACAAAGGGCGTGCTTATCACACAAATAGACCAGGCTATTAGAGATACCCCATCTGACGAGCACAATGATGTGGAGCTCCATACAAAAAAAAGAAATATCGAACACTGGGTCAGGGTCCCGATGAAAGATGAGGCCGACATGGAGAATATAATGTCTATTGTCAGGAAAAGCAGTGAGATAGTAATGCAGGAAGAATAGGACGACGTTTTGTGTTCCAATGCAGCACTCTTTTTGAAATTTTTATTCAATAATTGAAGTCGTAAATACAGAGATATTGGATACATTGGCGCATATTTTATTGGTTTATTAGTCTATTAGTTTACTATTTTATAGGTCTTTATAAGCACTTATAAAATAGTAACGAAAACCCATGGCGGTTTAATGTCAATGAGCTCATCTTAACCCATGAATTCTTTTTTAATTGATTTGCACGATTAAAACGTACTTGAACATCACAAGAAGCATTACTATATCAATATAAAATACATCGATACCCACATATGAACATCCAACCCACCTTCCTGCCCCTCTCACTGGATGAAGCAAAAACCCTCGGATTTCAGGAATTCGATATCATCCTGGCGACAGGGGATGCTTATGTGGACCACCCTTCCTTCGGCACTGCCCTGGTTGGCCGGGTACTGTGGGATGCAGGCTACAAAGTGGGTATCATCGCCCAGCCTGACTGGAAGTGCGATAAGGATTTCAGGAAACTTGGCAAACCCCGGCTGTTCTTTGGTGTGACTTCAGGTAATGTTGATTCCATGGTCAACAACTACACTGCCAACCTGAAAAAACGCCACGATGACGTATATTCCCCTGGCGGCACCGGGGGGCTACGACCCAACCGCGCCGCAATCGTATATGCCGATAAGCTGCATGCCCTTTTTCCCGATACTCCCGTAGTGCTGGGCGGCATTGAGGCCAGCCTGCGGCGGTTTGCCCATTATGACTACTGGTCGGATTCTGTACGGCAGTCCATCCTGGCCGATGCGCCGGCAGATATGCTGGTGTTCGGTATGGGGGAGCGGCAGGTGATTGAGATTGCGCACAGGCTGGCTGATGGTGAGGAAATACGAGACCTCACCGATATCGCGGGCACGGTCATTAAACTGGAATTGAAGAAATGGCGCGCGATGGAACATGAGAGGTATGTTGAACTGCCGTCCTTCGTGGAGGTTTTGCAGGACAAGAGAGTGTATGCTAAAGCGTTCGTACTCCATTACCAGAACCAGGACCCCATCCGGGGCAGACCTGTGGTGCAGCAGCATCCCAAGACCGTAGTCATCCAGAACAGTCCTGCTATGCCGTTGTCCACACAGGAGCTTGACCATTTGTATGAACTGCCTTTTACCAGGCTGGCGCATCCATCCTACAAAAAACCCATACCAGCCCTTGCTCCTGTCAAATTCTCGATAGTGAGTCATAGGGGATGCTTCGCATCCTGTTCCTTCTGTGCCCTGACTCACCACCAGGGGCGCATTATTCAGAGCCGGAGCATTGATTCAATGGTGCGGGAAGTGGAACGAATAACCCGGATGCCTGATTTTAAGGGCATCGTGCATGATGTGGGCGGACCCACTGCCAATATGTACGGCATGAGCTGTACGATGTGGGAGACAAAGGGGGCATGTGCCGATAAGATATGCACGCACCCGCTGTGTAAAAGTCTTGACACCAGCCATGAGCAGCAAGTTAAACTCCTGCGCCGCCTGCGCGATATTCCGGGCGTGAGGAAGGTGTTCATTGGGTCTGGGATACGGTATGACCTGGTGCTGGCTGATTCTTCTGGTTATTTTCATGAATTGTGTGAGCACCATGTCAGCGGGCAGCTCAAGGTGGCACCCGAACATGTGACCTCGCATGTTACTGATGTGATGCACAAGCCTTCGAGGGAGGTGTTCGAAGAGTTCAGGAGGAAGTTCGAAGCTGTGAATAAGGAACTTGGGGGGAAACAATACCTGATACCTTATTTCATGTCCAGCCATCCCGGATGCACTGTTGGAGACATGGTGGAACTTGCCGAGTATATCAGGGACAATGACCTGTACACCGAGCAGGTACAGGACTTCACGCCCACGCCCATGACGGCTTCTACGTGCATGTATTATACCGGGATTGACCCTTTTACCATGGCGGAGGTGCATGTGGCAAAGGGGCGGGAGAAGAGGATACAGCGGGCGCTGATGCGGTACAGGGATGAGGGAAATCACGGACTGGTGTACGAGGGGTTGAAGATGGCAGGGCAGGAGGAGTTGATAGGGAACGAGTGGAGGTGTCTGGTTCGGCGGAAAGGGAAAAAGATTCAATGAAATGATAAAATGATATTAATAATTTTATTTTTTATATTAGATGTGGTATAATTATGATGAGCATCACAATAATAATATTTTTTAAAGTTTCCAGAAAAATTTAAGTACTTGGTAATTAATCAATTGTATAAGTAGAGGTGGAACAAGAATGCAATTTAAAATGGTTGAATGTGATTATTGCCACAAGGAAATGGTTATTCTTGAGGAATTTGTTAGAAAACCGATGTTCTGTACGTTAGGCTGTATGGATAAGAGTGAAAATGAAGAGCGGGGTAATTTAAGATAAGTAAAATAATCTCAAAGTTATTTGTTGCAACAATATTATTGGCTACAATGCCTGTGATGTGTGCAGGTGGAAGTGGAATTTCAGATATATAGATTTTAGTGATGACGACCCCGAGATACCAATACCAAAATTCCCTACCATCGACCTGCCTATAGCAGCTATATCGGGGTTTATGTTCATGTTACAACCCATCTTTGAGAACTTTTTTTTTCTAAAAAATCACTAACAATATCATCTTTTCTCAAAATCACCCCTAATTTTATCCACATCTAAAACCCATTTTCCTCTGAATTGCAACCCCTACCGATATTGTTTATCTAATTGATATTTTTATAATATATTGTAAATGTATGTATACACTTTTTTTAATAAAATC
>JAKRWB010000310.1 GCA_022353185.1 ANME-2 cluster archaeon
TTGGTACATTTCTCCTGATCGATCTCAGCCAGGAAATTAGTTACTGTAATAGCCTCAGCCGGGCAGTTCTTTACGCATATCTTGCATCCTATGCAGCCAAACTCACACACTGCCTTTACGACTTTACCTTTATCATGCGACCTGCAAAGTACATGCACTTGTTCACTATCGCTTGCCATAACAAGTATATCGTTCGGACATGCTTCAACACATATCCCGCAGCTCTTGCACAGATATTTATTAACATGCGGTAACCGATCATCCGCCATCTCCAGAGCATTGAACGGACATGCACGCACACAAGTTCCCCGCCCTATGCATCCGTAACTGCATCCTTTCTCACCATCTGAAAGCATCATGACCGCTTTACAGTCCTCAATACCATCATAATCTATCTGATCTATGCAGTGTATACCGCCATTGCACCTGACAAAGGGATAGATGCTTTCAGCCTCTTTTACTTCCTGGCCCAGCAGCATGCCGATGACTTTCGCTACATCAAAACCCCCTACAGGACAGCCATTAATCGGTGCCACCTGGCCCACTACCTTTTCAGCGAAATCAGCACACCCTGCATATCCGCATGCTCCACAGTTAGCACCTGGCAATGCTTCAATTACTTCTTCCACAAGTGGATTGGTCTCAACTGCAAATTTCTCTGAGGCCCATATCAGTATAATACCGACTAAAAACCCTATACCTCCGATTATACCAGCAGATTCAGCGATAATTATTGCAGGATTCATGTTGGTATCACTCCAAAGTAGCTGACAAATGCCATTGAAAGCAATGTAGTAATAAAGAATGCGTGTGGCAGTCCTTGAACAGCTTCAGGGACCTTCAACGAATTTGCCTTCTCACGTATAGCGGACATAATCAGCATCACCATAGAATATCCCAGACCTGCTGTAAAACCATAGAAAACACTCTGGACAAAGCCGTAATCAAGCCTTGCATTAAGTATCACCACACCAAGAATGGCGCAGTTGGTGGTTATCAAAGGTAAGAATATACCCAGCGAACGGTACAAAGGAGGACTGTATTTACGAATAATGAACTCAACAAGCTGTACAAGAAAAGCTATCACAATAATAAAGCTGATTGTTGTTAAGAAGGTAAGCCCCATGGGTATAAGAAGATAAGTATAGATCAAAAATGAAGCTATCGAGGCCATTATCATGACAAATAACACCGCAGCAGACATACCTGCGGCACTTTTAGTCTCCTTTGACACGCCCACAAAGGAACACAGCCCGAGGAACTGGACAAGCAGGAAGTTTTTTACAAATATCCCGTTAATTGCAATTGAAAATAAACTATCTTCCATTTACTGCCCCCCCTTTCTTGCTTTTCTGATGCGGTTATAATTTACCATTGCCATTAATACACCAATAGTCATAAACGCCCCTCCCGGCAATATCATGAACGTAGCAGGTGTTATGTTTATACTGATCAATTTAAATCCAAAGGGTACAATTGCTCCTGTTCCTAACAGCTCCCTGATAGCTCCAATGAGCACCAAAACGAGAAGGAACCCGGTACCAATGCCAAATGCATCAACAATAGAATATTTAACAGTGTTCTTGCTGGCATAAGCTTCTGCCCTTCCGATAATAATGCAGTTGACCACTATCAACGGGATGAATATTCCCAGAGACTTATACAGCGGCGGTGTGTACGCTTCCATTAACATATCAATTATGGTAACAAAGGTACAAATTATAATAATGAACATAGGAATGCGGGTAATCGATGGTATCTGGTTTCTCAGTGCAGATATCATAGCATTTGATCCTATCAGGACAAACAAAGCTGCTCCTGCCATACCGATAGCATTCTCTACGGATGTGGTAACCGCAAGTGTAGGACACAGTCCAAGTACGAGACTGAATATAGGGTTATCTTTTACAATTCCTCTGAAATACTCACCTGAAATTGTCATATCTGCCATAATATATCCCTCAATAATCATTTATTTGCTTTAATCTCACCAATCATTACATGTATTCCGTCTATCACTGCCTGTGAAGAGACTGAAGCTCCTGTGATCGCATCTATTGCACCGCCGTTTTTAGAAAGCATCAGGTCACTCACTGCAACTCCCTTGAACTGATCAGTAAAAAACGATTCAGTGATCTTTGCACCCAGACCCGGAGTTTCTGCATGTGTCATGATCTTTACTCCGGTTACCGTATATTCAGTATCAACTCCACCAGCCAATGTGATCGTGCCCTGCGAACCTGATTGATCATGGAAAAAACAATACCCTACAAGATTATTACTTGCATCAAATGCCTGGTAATACAATGTTTCTTCACCTGATTTAGATTTAATAGCTTCAAAATGGTCTGCTGCAGGAAGTACATCTACCAGAGCAAGTTGTCTTTGCTCCTCCTGATATATCTTTAGTTGCGCCTGTGTGGGTGTATACAGACCCCCTAATATTACAGCAGCAATTACTGACATTACTACCATTTTCACCATAACCATCATAAATTCTTTTTTCATGCCGGCACCTCATTTACAGGTTTGGGGTAAGTATTTTTTTCAATGATTGGTGCAACTGCATTGGCAAAAAATACTGTATACAGTACAGCTTCGACATAATTATATGTGAGATATCCGTAGATCACTGTCATTATGCCGCATAATAACCCATAGATTATCCTGCCGTTCTTTGTGATCGGGGAAGTGGTAGGATCCGGAGCCAGTATGAACACTCCTAAAAATAGCATTCCTGTTATAACATATGAGAGTTCCTCGCCAAGTATAACTGCCATAATGATCGTACTTAATAGATAAAGTAAAGGAATCCGCCAGTCAATATATTTCTTATATATAAGATACAGTCCGCCAATGATCAGCACCACAGAGGACACTTCCGCCAGCCTTCCCGCACCGAATTCCATTAAAAGATCAGTATATTCACCTATATGTGATGTGGATTTTGACACTGTAAGTGCTCCCCAGGACATTCTCATGAACACCCATGCAGCTATTGCAGGATTGAACAGAGTGGACCCAAGACCGCCGAATGCGTGCTTTACCAGAGCTACAGCAAAGAATGCTCCCACCACTGGTATCCACAATTTAATATCCGGCGGTAGCAGCAGTGCAATTATCAATCCAATCAATACAGCATCCCCGTCTTGAATAGTTAACTTCTGGTTTGTCAACTTCTGGATACCGGCTTCAGTAAGCACAGCAGCCGAAACACTTACCAGAACCAGTGCCAGCGCTTCCAGGCCGAACACAACTACTGAAAATAAACTTAAGATCAATAAAATTACTATCTTGCTCCACATAATAGTCTTGATAGTAACTCCTTTCCTGATGTGGGATGGGTGTGAAACTGTTAGTTTCATAATATTCCTCCGTTTGAAATGAATGGTGTACTTGCAAGACATGGTGTTTCACATGAGAGACAGCCAAAGGATTCCGTTTCATCCTCATATTTCAATAACTGCTGCAGTATTGTCTTGGAATACCTGATCAACTGCAATATATGTCTGCTGGATGGGCACACATAAACACACCGACCGCATTCAACACAGCTGTTAACATGTAGTTTAAAGCATTCATCATGCATACCCATATCTGCAAAGGATGCAATCCTGCCAGGGAGGATATTAACAGGACATACATCCACACATCTGGCACATTGAATGCATGGACCCGGTATCTCATGCAGTACTTCATCACTGGACTGGACAATGATATGGGACGTAGATTTAATTACCGGGACTTCGTCTGTGGACAGGGCTGTACCGCTAAAGATCCCGTTCATTATGATCTTACCCGGTTCGCCTGAATAACCACCGCAGGAATCAATAACTTCCTTGATACTGGTTCCAATCCTTACATTTTTTACTCCCGGATTGTGTACTGCTCCTGTGACTGTTACATTGACCGTGATCTGGGGTATACCCTCAAGCACAGCTTTACGAACTGCAAGAGCACTACTGGCGCTTGATAGTAATACACTTGCATCCAGCGGTGTACAGGTATTAGGAATTTGCATACCTGTTATTTCATACGTAAGAAGGTTTGCCATAGATGGTGAATAATTCTGCTCGACAGTGAAAATTTCAATATCAGCTTCATCAAACAACCCGGATTCAATCGCTGATATAAGCTGTTTATCATCCTCTTGAATAACGAAAGCTCCCTGCTGTGCATCAGAAGCTTTGATGAGCAAGTTCATCCCTTCAATGATACTTGCTATATTTTCCGGTGCACAATTACTGCTCACATCACCCGAAAATGAAAGATTTATTAAAACCGTATCGATCAGTTTTCCAGATGTGAGCATATTATAAAGAGAGTACCCGTTAAGTTCAACCACTCCAGAATCCTTCAGGGCACTGATGATATATTCCTTAGAGGGATTTTTACTGGTGGTAAATTCAATAGTATCGTTTGTTTCGTTTGATTCGATAATAACGCTCGGTACGCTGCCGCAAATTGGATGGGGCCGGTCTTCAATAGCAACAACATGTCCTGCAATACTGGAGTGGACCGGGACACTGAACTCATCATTCCCCTCTCCGATTTTTTGGCCAATGAGTACGTCCGTTTTTTTATCCACTGTCGGTTCACAAACAGTACCTATATGCTGCAACAACGGAATAACTACCTGTTTTCGGACCTCTTTATCCTCAACCTTTTTCACATCCTCTGTTGTCATTTAACCACCTCTACCGGTTTTGGTCTTTCCGGAATTATCTCTACGGTGATTTCATAAGTGGTAAAATCAGTTGGCGGATCTGTCTGGGCAGGGTCTGCTTCATATCCCAATAGTGTCCAGTCTATTCTGGAAGTATTGCCGTGGCAGTCAGCACACCACAGTGCACTTTTTCCCAGAGCACTTTCTTTTCCCACAACATTATGGCTTACCGGGTAATATGCATTCGCTCGCCTCAATACTGCATTAGGATAATCAGGGGTCTTGTCATAATTGAAATCAAATGTTCGCATTTCATTTGTGCTCTCTTCAATATCAGTTGAAATACCAATAGCTCTCACATGTGACAGGACAATAGGACTGCCCCTGTGCGTACTTGTGTTGGGATTGTTACGAATGTCCACATCATTTCCTTCATCCCACCAGGATATGGTTATCACATTAAAAGGTTTAATTACCGCACCAGGATCATCTTTGTCACACGGATGAGGTATAACCTCTTCAGAACCATTGAACCAGGCCAATACAGGATTAAAATCCTGCCATTCATTTGTGACCATTCTATATCCGGTTGAATAATCTATTGAAGATATTGGCATACCGCCCGGTAGTTCTCCACCTGGTAATACAGGTATATGGCATGCTTCACATCCCACCGTTTTAATATGAGCATCAACGACCATTCCATGTGTGACTTCTGCATGACATTCAACACATGATTTCATGGGATAGATATTGTCCGGAACTGTTTCTGAATAAATTGGCATGCTGTCCCTGCCGATCTGATGGTCATTCGTCACATGACACTCCAGGCATCCAACACCAGCACTGGCATGAACGTCATAAGATGCAAAATCATCACTGCCCCACATCTCGGCACTGATCGCAACATTAGACAGATGGCACTTATTGGCACAAGTGTTAGCAGATGGACTGGTCCAGTAAAGTATTTTACTATCATTGTTCGGGTCATCTAAATGGCATGTTGCACAATCAGTTGTTATTCTACTTCCAATAATTCCATCAGCATCATGAATTGTATATACCGACATATCTTTTATATGACAGTTAGTACATTCTACATGCATAGCAGCAGTAGCAATGCTCGGATTATGTGTGGGAATACCCTGTGTGTGACACTGGTCGCACCCTTTGACCAATTTCTTATCACCTTCCTGGTTAACAAGATTTAGATACAGCAGATCCCACTGTTCATCTATAGACTTCCTGCTGACCTGTTGTACATGATACGAGTTGAGTAAATCTTCATTTGCATCAACATGACAGCTTCTGCATTTACTATCTTCCCAGGGACCTGTACAAATATAATGGGTCGCTTTAGCCTGGTTTCCATTATAATTAAGGTTGCCGTAAGAGATTGTAATAAGGGCTATTAAAGTAACAATTATAAGTACTGTGACTATTTTTTTCAATTTAATCCCACATTTATTGTCATTTACTTTTCATATAGTAATTGAATATATTATTTCTTCAAGGATCTCAATTGTGCATGTATAGACGCTTCCCTGGCTGGTGAATAAAGCGAATGGCGCCGCGTTTTATTCATTATTTTCAGTGATTTGGAAAAACCATATAGCAGTGCTAAGATCTGTGTCAATACCAGAGCAAGGGCTAAATTGAGACCAATAGTAATAATAATACCAGAGGTCATTATATTTGTTTCAACAAGGACAATTGTCAGCATTGCAAACAATACCAGTGGAAAACCTATTTTTTCAATCATAAGTCTCACCTGTCATCTCTCTGTACCATTTTGGATACTCTTCTCTTGCTTCTTCTTCGGAAATTGTTCCTGTAAACATACTTTTTGACATCGGGAACTTAAATTGGCTCAAATGGACTATATAGAAATGAGGCAGAATGACACAAAGGCTCAATATAGCAAAACTGGCATGAGCTAACCTTATGGTCAGCAAATACGACAGTGGGAGAATGGATGCAAACGACCACGGTGCAAAAAGGATAATGCCTGTTATACCCATGATGATACAGTCTACTATAATAACACTCCAGATCAGGCCTTTTTCAAGCCAGCTATATTTATCGTAATCAATTCTTTGTTGCTGCATGCCCAGTATTGACAGGTTATCATTCACATAATCTATTATATCAGCAGAAGTAGGGAATAGAATCTTGTTATAATATTCTCTGCCATTACTTATAACTGAAAAAATGGAATATATAAGATAATATATAGCTACTGATACCAGTCCAAACCCGGCCAGTCTGTGAATGAACATCGCTTTTGACAGACCAATAAGATCCAGTATCCATCCGAGATGTTCAGGATACAGCTGTGGAATTCCTGTAAAATATAATATCAGCAAAGAAAGAGCTGCAATAAAATGAACAATAATCTGGTTTGAAGTAAATCTTTCTATCTCCAAAATAATCACCCTCTATAAAAACCTTTCATTCTTGTAAATATAATATGCATCAGGATCAAATTGATTGTGAGGCCGACAACACTGAAGATAACATAGAACTTAATCAAATAATCAATCCATAATACGTCCTGTGAATCAACTATAAATGGTTTTTCAGGATAATATGTCAGATTGAAAAACAGCAATAAACCTGATATTATAATCAAAGTTAATAATAGTGATATTATTCCGAAATTATTGGTTTTATCTTTCATTTCATCCACTCTGAAATAACAGCGGCCACCGTTTTTATATATATATTTAATAAATATACATTGCTGTTGTGTTATGAGTTATTGGTGTGACTTATATCTTTCTATTTTCTATGAGATTTTGTAATTAATTATGAACAATTGCAGGTGCTTTAATCATCATTTTGATTACATAATCATATTACAATAATATAATCTGAATAATTATATCCTATTTATAATTAAAAAAACGTATCATTATAACATAATTATTCAGACACCACCCTCTCTATCCTGGAACCTCTCACTACAAGTACTGAGCACCTGGCTGTGGATGCTATCTTTTCTGATACACTCCCAACCAGCATTTTTGAGATTGAACCCCTTCCATGGCTGCCCAATACGATAAGGTCTATATCCTTGGTTTTAACTATTTTTAGTATCTCAGATGCGGTATTTCCATCTCTTACAATGGTTTCTGCAGTTACACCCTTCTTATCTGCGATATTTCTTACACCTTCGGCGATATTTTCAGCATCTTTAAGCATGTGTTCCCGCATCCGCTCGATTATAGCTTCGGAAAAGTGAATCGTTTCTCCTAATACTCTTCCTTTTCCGGTTTCATCAACTGTCGTAATATGCCTTTCAAGTATCTTGTTCCTGGAATCGACAATGTTACATGCATATACTTTCGCATTGTACCTTTTTGCAATGCTCATACCATAATGAGCAGCATACTCAGCATCCTTTGACCCGTCTGTTGAGATTAATATATTCTTGTAATGCTCTTTGCTTTTAGTACTGCGTACAATTAGAACATGGGAATGGGACTCTCTTAATACGCGATTTGCAACAACACCGACAGATGGTCCTTTTGATTCTACTCCTCCCTTCGATGCCAGTACTATTATATTCGCATCTATTGCTTTTGCTTCATTTACAATCGTTTCAACCGGGATTCCGGTAAGTACTTTTGCTGATTTGACTGTTACTCCACTGTCCTGCGCTATTTTTTGTATCTGACCAACATATTCTTCACCTGCACTATGTATGATCGTGAGGATTTCTGGCAGGATATATCTGTGAGAATCTACTACAAATATTATGGATATTTCCGCACCGTATTTTGCGGCCAATTCTACAGCATGCTTTCCAGCATTCAGTGAATTCTCAGAACCGTCAACAGGAACCAGAAATTGGAATCTTGTCATTTTGTTACACCTCTGTTATTTTGGAATTGTATATATTCTTTCTGTCCTTATACTTTTCACCACATAAACAGAACACGTTGCCGAATGAATAACTTTTTCCGAGATACTTCCATGTACAAACCTGGAAACTTTACCACGACCTGAATATCCCAAAACCACCAGGTTAAAGGATCTATCGTAAATTATGTTTAAAATCTCATCGGCTGTTTTTCCTTCCCCTGTTAAAGATTTAGCTTGAATTCCTTTTGATTTGGCAATATCTAATATCGGTTTAGTTATTTTATAACTCTCATCCTCTATCATCTTATGTGGATAAATGTGACAGACCGTCAGGTTCGAATGAAAGCGATGTGCAATGCTGGCTGCAAATTTTCCAGAATATTCGGCATCTTTTGTACTATCCACCGGAACAAGAATGTTGCTGAATAGTTCATCACCAGCAGTATTTTTACGGGCTATCAGCACATGACACTTAACATCTTTTATGAGCTTCTCAGCTATTCTCCCTAATTTGTTTTTAGATGCACCCAAAATGATTAAACTGGCATCGTTTTCCTCTTGCATCTTAATAATTTCAGATACTGGTGATCCTATTGCCACAGTAGCATTCTTTATACTAATTCCATTATTTTCACATATCTGTTTGTATTTATCAACCAGTGTCTGGCCCAATTCTGTTTGGATACCAATTTCTTCTTCATTGAACAAATTGTTATCTACTACATTTATAATGGAAATTTCAGCATTATACATCTTAGCTAACTTTATAGCATTGTCTGCTGCTATTTCCGCATACACCGGTTCATTTAATGTTAATATATATTGAAATTTTACCATATTCCAAACCCTATATAAAGGTTTACACTGCTTTATTTAAATATATCGAATTGTTTTTTATAACGGTCTCGAATTATTACAATTTACACACGTCATGATAACAAAACTTAGATATATAATCCAATAATCAGTAAATAAACATGACAGACTACGACCGCAGGATAATTTTGTATTTTTTAGTCTTGATATCAGTGGCTATAGCTGCTTCCACTTTCTACATCCTTTTATCCAATGACACCAATGATGCGGGCAACACGGACATCATTACAGAAAGCCAACAGATGATGGGCACTATTGTTACTATAGAGATTGTTGGTTCCGGCCCAGATGCCCAGGGCGCCATAAACAGTGCATTTGATGAAATTGACCGTATCGAAAAATTGATGAGCACCTATGACCCGAAGAGTGAAATCAGCATCCTGAACACAGAAGGAAAGTTAAATAATGCTTCTGAAGACTTCATTTATGTAATTAAGCAGTCATTATATTATGGCGATATCAGCAGTGGTTCCTTTGATATTACCATAAAACCCATACTAAACCTGTGGAAAAGCAAAATAAGTGCAGGTGAGTTCCCAACCGGACAGGATATAAACGAAACCCTGCTCCTCGTGAACTACAGCAATATATCAATTAACGACGACACCGTTTCCTTTAAAACAGAAGGTATGTGCATCACTGTTGACGGCATAGCCAAAGGATATGCTGTGGACCAGGCGGTTGCGGTCCTAAAAAACAGCGGATATTCAAGCGGTTTTGTAAATGCCGGGGGTGACGGCATGTATTTCGGCACAAAACCTGACGGCACTAAATGGAACGTGGGGCTTCGTAATCCAGAGGATAAGAGCGAGTCAGTAGTGGTCATGGAGATATCGGATATGGCAGTAGCTACCAGCGGCAACTATGAACGCTACTTCAATGAATCGGCCCGGCTCTCACACATAAGTGACCCCAGGACTGGAATTTCATCAGAAGGTCTCCTGAGTGCGACCGTGATAGCAAGTTCGGCCATGGAAGCAGATACTCTGGCCACCGCAGTTTTTGTGTCGGGACCGGATAACGGTCTTGAAATTATTGAGAATACTGAAAATACCGAGTGTTTCCTGATAACTCCTGAGGGGCAAATACTGATATCTTCGGGCTTTGACTCCTACCTGTCTACCACAGAATAATCATTATCAGATATTAAATATAAAATATAAAATAAAACTCATCAAATTAAAGGACAAGAACAAGAAGGATATTTCCCATCCAGGATTGTGGGGGTAGGTCACACTGATTCGGTAGTTATTGGTCCGGTATTTGTGCCCAGAGGTATGATTGCAATGATATCAAGATGCCTAAACGAATTCTGCGTCATCGTCGAGTGGTTCTTCCACTACATGCCCATC
>JAKRWB010000311.1 GCA_022353185.1 ANME-2 cluster archaeon
CAGTTCAGTTGGTCATCCAATTGACCACTAGTATATAAACAACTGGTCAATCATATGACCAAACATATATAAACAACCAGTCACATCATAAATAAATATGGATTTTATAAACATATCCCGCCAAAATCCCTGGTGGAAAGATCCATCAGAGATATCCAACGACGATAAAATAAAAGATTTTCAAGCAGCACATATCCAGTGGCAGCCCAGGATAAAACATGAAATTTCATTTGACAACGATCGAATCTATACATTACGAGGACCTCGCCAGGTTGGAAAAACAACATTAGTCAAACTCCTGATAAAAGACCTGCTACAGGAAGTTAAAGATTCCAAGAGCATTTTTTATTATACTTGTGATCTCATAGACAATGAAAAAGAACTTTTTGAAGTTATAAATATGTATTTGGATTGGTCCCTGGCGTTCAATTTAGACCGAAAATATATATTCCTGGATGAGATATCATCTGTAAAGAACTGGGAAAAAGGATTAAAATACTTAGTTGATACCGGGCTATTAAAAAACACATTTGTTCTACTAACCGGGTCGCATTCCATCGACATTAAACATAGTATTGAACGTCTGCCCGGAAGACGGGGGGAAGGCACTGGAACATTAGATAAAATATTATTGCCAATGAAATTTGCCGAATTCGTAGAAACTGTTGATCCGGCAATGAAAAAACTGTTAAGGGATAATAATCTTCACCATGGAGAAAAAACACAGGATATTGTTTTTGGGTTGTTTGACAGGAAAATAGATCCTGAACTCAATCAATTACAAGTATATCAGGATGAATTGGATCGATTGTTTGAACAATATCTGATTACAGGTGGAATCCCAAGGCCAGTAAATGAATTCTTTTCAAAAAACAGTATTGATGGCAGTACTTATGAGATTTATATACGTTCATTGATCGGTGACCTGGCGAGATGGCAAATTCAAGAGATGTCCATTAAGCAGATACTGCGAAGTATTTCCAATAAATTATCAACAAATATTAGCTGGCAAAGCATAGTAAAAGATACTGATATTGGGTCACATAATACGGTATCTAAATACGTTGGTGATCTGGAAGATTCATTTGTATTAAGTACATTGTATTCGATTGATATTTCTAAAAAGAGTGCCCTTTTTAAAAAGGAGAAAAAAATATACTTCCAGGACCCTTTTATTTTCCATTCTTTACGGGCATGGGTGATGGGATTAACAGATTATTTCAATTCAAGCCTGTCATATCTTAGTAATCCGGAAATTAAGGGTAAATTAGTAGAATCTGTTGTCGGGAACCATCTGGTTCGATTGATGTATAATCTCTATCCCAGTGATGTTTTTTCGCTTCATGAACATGTATTTTACTGGCGTAAGAAAGGCGGGAAAATTGAAGTGGATTTCGTTTTAAAATCTGGAAATAATGAACTGTTACCAGTTGAGCTGAAATATCAAAATCAGATGCATAAAAGCGATTATAAAGGATTATACACATTTAAGAAAGGGGTATTGCTTTCAAAAAACAAATTTGATGTTACCGG
>JAKRWB010000312.1 GCA_022353185.1 ANME-2 cluster archaeon
TCAATATTGGTAAGCTGGAATAGTCTTAAAAAAAACAGTGACAAAAACATCATTCCTTAAAGTCTTTCAATGACTTCACTTCCAGCAAATGGTTCCTGAATAATCCACTCAAAGATTTCTTTTGCATATGGTGGTCTTCAGTCCATAATATTGATGCATTTGTATGTATTGCTGTGGCAATATGCACCGCATCGGCTGCATACAATGTATATTCTATTTCAATAAATTTTGCCAGATGTATTACATCAGATACTGGAATTTGTCTCAAAGCCCCAACATTAGTCAGTTCAACAAGATCATCAAAGGCTTCGTTCACCTTATCTTTTGAATAACCCACTTTGACTAATGCCCTGACAACTTCCAGTAACAGCAATTCATTAACTGCAAAATCACCATCTAATTCAATAATGCGTTGAAGCAGGAGATTTGCTTCATTTTCAAATGATTCGCCCTTATGAAACCATTTGACAGCAATTGAAGTATCGATGCACTCAGTCACCTATCTTCCTCTTCACGCATTGATTCCACAACGTCTGAAAGTTCAGGATACTTTTCGGTATCTTCCCTGATGCTTTCAATAGATGCTTTTATTTTACTAAGTTTATATCGCTTAATAAGTAGTCGGATAGCCTCGTTAACCGCTTCGGTCCTGTTTCTAAAATAACCTTCTTTAACTACCATATCCAGTTCTTTAGCAAGAAATGGAGTTGTGCGTATATTTACCTGAACACTCGTCAATATATCACCTGTGTTACATATGAAATACATTCAATATATCATTTACCCAACATTTTATTCCTACTTTCCCCTCAACCTTCGATAAGCATCATGCGCCACAATCGTCCCCTGAGCCTCGGCCACCACCAGTAAATCAATCTCTGATGCCACATTCCCAATAGCATACACCCCATCCAGATTAGTCCGCTGGTACTTATCAGTCTTCACAAACCCGGACTCATCCATCTCCACACCCAGCTTCTCAATAAGCCCTATATTCGGCACCATCTCAGTAGCCAGCACCACAGCATCCAACACAATCTCCAGCTTTTCGCCCTCGGTCTGGTCTTCCAGCACAGCCTTCTCAACCTTTGTACCGCCCTGAACCTCTATAAGAGTAGTCGAAGTCAGCATCTTGAGCCCCTCGATACACTTCACCTTATCCATCTCCCGCTCAGGCACCATAAAAGACGCCTCATCAGTAACCAGCGTAATACTCGCAGCAATCCCACCAATACAGCCGGCCGTAGACATAGCATTATAACCCCTGCCATACACCAGCACCCGCTTATCGGTCAGTTTTGATGGGTCTGTCGTCAGGTAATAAACACCTCCATCGTTTGAAGCAAACTTCTCCACGCCGGCTATATCGGATTTGGAAGGCGAACTGCCCGAAGCCAGCACCAGCATTCTGGCCTTGTATGTCCCCGAATCAGTGGTCAAAATCTTGAAGTCATCATCAATTTCAATGTCATTCACATACTCATTGACCATCTCTGTGTCCTGCCCACTCGCATCATCCATCAGCGACTGGGTCAACTCACGGGTGGTCATCTTATCGGTCAGGCCCGGATAATTCTCGATCAACTTATCAGGACATAGCTTGTTGAGCAGACCGCCCCACTGTCCGCCGTCAAATATCACAGTCTTAAGTCCCACATACGAAGACATAGCAGCAGTCGCAAGTCCGGCCGCACCGCCTCCGATCACCGCCACTTCATATTCGTTCTCGCCCAACTTAGCGATACCTTTCTCCTGTTTCTCCTTGTAATCTTTGATAGCAGCATGCAAGGCGTCGGCAGCCAGATTAGAGCAATGCATCTTAACAGGCGGCAGCCCACCCAGTTCATCAGCCACATCCTCCCGGGTAATCTCAAGCGCCTCTTCCAGGGTCTTACCCATTGCTATCTCTGTAACCATGCTGCTGGTGGCGATAGCAGAAGCACATCCGAAGGTCTTGAACTTGATATCCTTGATGATATTGTCCTCAACCTTGAGCTGTATCTCCATCATATCACCGCAAACCGGATTCCCCACCCGTCCGGTAGCATCCGCATCCTTAATGGTTCCCACATTCCTGGGATTCCTGAAATGGTCCTTTACTTTTTCTGAATATTCAATTGACATAACGCTCAATCTCCCTGGTATAACGGTGACAAAGCCCGCAAGCGGTCCACTACAGGCGGCAGGCTCTCAAGCACATGGTCAACATCTGCCTGCGTATTCCACTTGTTAAGGGACAACAGTAGCGACCCGTGGGCTTCCTCATGCCGCAGCCCGATAGCGATGAGTACATGGGACGGCTCCAGGGTTTTGACAGAGCAGGCAGAGCCAGTAGACGCCTCCACTCCAAGGTCGCTGAGGCTCATAATGATGCTCTCGCCTTCAATAAAACTGAACCTGAAACTGGCAATGTGCGGAAGCCGCTTTGTCCGGTGACCAGTAAGATATGAATACTTCATATTGCCAAGTACCCCATCTATCAACTTCTCCCTGAGTGATTCCATCATCCTGGCATTGTTTTCCATCTCCTGCTTTGCCAGTTCACATGCCTTGCCCATACCTACTATTCCGGAAATATTCTCAGAACCGGAGCGTAATCCCTTTTCCTGGCCCCCGCCTGTCATCACAGGCCGCAGCGGTACGCCCGACCTTATGTACAGTGCACCCACCCCCTTTGGACCGTACAGGTCATTTGAGGAGAGGGACATCAGGTCGATATTGTCCCGCATTACGTCAATATGTATCTTACCGGCAGCAGCCACGGCGTCCACGTGGAAGAGAATATCCTTCTCCCTTGCCATGGCACCGATATCCTGAACCGGCTGGATAGTACCAATCTCGCCATTGGCATACATGCAGGATACCAGGATGGTCTGGTCTGTGACCTCTTGCGCAATGCGACCGGGGTCTACCAATCCGTCCTTGTCTACAGGTACAGTGGTCACCTCAAATCCTTCGCGCTGCAAGTCCTTGCAGGTATTGACCACTGACATGTGCTCCACGGCAGAAATTATGATATGGTTCCCCTTTTTCTTCTTACGCTGCACTGCACCTCTTAAAGCAATATTATTGGATTCGGTACCGCCAGAGGTAAAGATGATTTCCTTACTTTCTGCCCCGATAAAAGCAGCCACTGACCCCCTGGCGTCTTCTAATGCTTTCCTGGCCTGGGCACCCGAATCATGGAGCGAGGTAGGATTGCCAACCCTGGAATCAAAGTAAGGGAGCATGGCTTCAACCACACGTTTATCCACAGGTGCACCAGAAGCATTATCCATATATACCCTGTTCAATCTGAGCCACCTTTTTAAAACCACATTGTTCCGTCAGCTTCCAGCACCAGGTCGTTAAGGGTTGCTGCCCCCACGATTTCGACTTCAGGGATGAACTCACCCTTATCCAGACCTATCAACTGGGTACTGGCTTCACAAACATAGAGTTTCACACCCGCGGCTGTGGTCTGGTCAAGTACTTCCTTAAGGTTCGGGAAACTCCCGACCTGCACTTTTTCAGCTTCTCCTTTCTTTACCACTGTAACACCCATGCCCAAAAAATAAATTGCTGCCTCAATACCCATGGCCTTTGCGGTCTGGGCAAGTACCAGTGGGGAATACAATCTTTCAGGTGTACTCACACCACTGGTCTGGACATATAATAAAATCTCTTCGCCCATCTTTCATATCTCCTTAATTATTTCGTTCTCTCAATAAGGAATCGGAAATTATCACCCTGGTCCTCAAATTTCAACAATTTGTGCCCGGTCCGCTTGGCCCATCTGGGAATATCCTGTGTCGAAGCCGGGTCATCGGTCAGCACCTCAAGCACTTCACCTATTTCAATATCATTAATTGTCTCTGTGGTATTGAACACAGGTATGGGACAGAACAATCCAATGCAGTCCAGTGTCTTATCAGGATGTATTTCTGAATTTTCGTTCATTTTTTATTCTTGCTTGAATAGTATTCAAAATCACTTAACCGACAATAATACGTTTGGTATTTTCCCACAATCCGTGGATATTACATCGTTCTATAGCTTTCAATGTTACAATTCCGGTGGTTTCCATCACAACCGTCAATGTTGCAATAGCTTTTGTGAATCCGGGGGTGAGTGCAACCCTGGCCAGGAAATTCTCATTGGCATACAGTTCAATCCACTGTATGTGGTGCGCTGGTTCCATTACATGTGAGATGCTGCCCACTGTAACACTTACCTCAAAGGGTTCACCAGGTTTTACACTGTCCGATGAGCCTATCAACGGGATGTGTTTCTTTTCTGCGTCAGTAAGGTCTGCCGCATTGGCTGGATGGTTCATTCCATCAAAAAAATTCTTATCTTCCATAATATTACCCACTCTACTAAATCATTTCACTAATTTCAACGCTTCCCTGCATGAAGCCACGCCCGGAGCGCCCGATGTGAGGAATACCACTTCCATGGTCTCCATAATCTCTTCTTTAGTCGCACCCTGGTTCAATGCACTTCTCATCTGCGCGACAGTACAGGATTCGCAACGCTGGGATGCTACTACAGCCAGTGCCATAAGCACTTTCATCTTTGCAGGCAAAGCCCCGTCAGATAGCATTTTTTTATCACATTTATGGTATGCCTGAAGAAAATCCGGGTCAAGTTGAGCCACTGTATGTAGTATTTGAGGTTCAAACCCTAACTTATTTCCAATACTCTCAATAATCTTCTTGTGTTCGTTCATTATCATTACTCCAATTTCAGGTTACATGGACTATTTCACGAGTTCCATATCTTCTCCACAACAGACCAGGGTTCCGCCCCCGACTTTAGTCACAGTTACTTCGTTCCCGCAAATATTGCATGTATACTTTTCGCCTTCTTCCATTACAGCCATTCTTATTAACCTCCTCTAAATTTATGATAGGAAATTTGTAGATTCCGCTATATAACCATTTGGTTTACAACATTATCAATTACGTATTGAAGAAAAGGAATATATATGTTCCAATATATTATCAACATAGTGATGATAAAAGACATCCCCAGTTCAGTGGATAAACAATTATTGAGTGCATTACTGGCTCTTGACCTGACACACAAGGAAGCCCAGGCGTACCATGCACTGGTAGTCAGTGGGGTAATGACTGCTGAAGATATTAGTAAGGTTATCCAGGTACAGCATGCTATCGTGTACCGTACCCTGGAAGGATTGCGCAACAAGGGCTGGATAGATTCTACTACTGACCGTCCCAAGAAATACCGTGCCAAACATCCGAAAACCGCAGCAAATTCGGCAGGAAATGTGCTAATCTCAAAAGTGGATGAATCGGTTAATCTGGTCAGCGAGATGCTGGAACCGATTTACGATGAGAACCAGGAAATGCTCAGACAGGAGTTATGGACAATCCGGGGGCTGGATAATGTTGTCAGGAAGATTCAGGAAATTGGCGAAAGGGCTAAGCAAGGGATATACAGTAATATTACGGGCCCCATTGATGATACTACATTCAACCAGTTGTTCATTAGTATCCCTCAAAAAATCAAGGTAAGTGTGCAGATAATGGGCCCACCTATCGTGGATATGGATGATGCGCTCAAGAAGCGGATTAAAATGAAGCGTCCCAATTTTGAAGCCAGGTGCAAGAATTTTCCCATGGCCACACCCACGGCGCAGTCAAAGGAAGATTTCCTGAAAGAGGTTCACGGCAACAGGTTCATAGCCATTCATATGTTATTTGACGAAAAGGAGGCCTTGTGGATCAACATACCGTATCGGGGTAATAAGGTTGTCGAAGAGAAGGTGTGGGCCAACTGGATAATTGACCCTGAATATATTGCAATCATCAAGGCAGAGGTCTAAGATGCGAATCAGCATCCTGTATACGGGTGAGTTCGGCGCTAAAGTTGTAGGCAACCTGGTTAACCCGAGCAGTTTTTGCATATCCTGCGGCGACCTGTGTGATAAGTGCAGGGGCGGAAGGGTGTCTTTTGGGGATCTGGTGTATGAGATACATGAACTGCCGACCGGATTACCTGAATTTATCGAAGAACCGGGTGAGTTCCTGCCAGAGATGGGAGTGTGCGATTTGATATTGGCTATGGGTATTCACCCTGACCTGCTGGCAGGTCTGCCTCTGGTTGTAGGCTCTACTGGTGCAAAGGCAGTGATTGTGCCTGTGGAAGAGCCTGGGTGGGCACCGCTGGGATTGCAGAAGCAATTGTCAGAGAAACTGGAATCCATGGGTGTGGAGTGCGAGTTCCCCAAACCATTTTGTTCGCTGGAGATGACTGGCAAGCCTGTAATAGATGAGTTTGTGAAGATGTGTTTCGGCAGGCCCGAACTGGAAATACGTCTCAGCGACGACGGGCAGACCTTTACTCATGTGGAGGTGTTGCGGGATGCTCCCTGTGGATGTACATGGTTCGTGGCAAAGAAGTTGAAGTGGTCTGATGTGGCTGATTACAAAGAGACGGTGTCAGAGGCTCACCATGCCTACCCGTGCACTGGAAGTATGGAGCGGGACACAGAGCTTGGGGATACTATATTGCACGAGGCAGGGTATATTATCCGGGATGCTGTGGAGCAGGGGGTGGGAGCAGGGAATGGGAGGAGCAAAAAGGGGCCGTGCATCTTAATTCATGAATTAACACAAAAAGGGCGAAGACCTCAATGATGGAGTGCAGACCGCATATTTGACACCATTAAGCTGAACCTTAAAGTGAATTTTTTTCAAAATACCTTTCCATATAGTTCAAATCAAACAGCACTACCCCATTCTCCTTGGAAAATTCCTCTGCATTTTTAGTAAATCCGGCCTTTGCTACCACAAAAAAATGCTCATTTCTCGCTTCATTAAACCACTTTACCAACAGTGTTTTATCCATCAGCCGCTTGATAACATCAACTCCAATTTTTCTATTCTGCCATTTACACTCACAAAAGAGAATATCCCCGGAATCCTGATTCAATGCAACTACATCAATCTCGTTCTCTTTGTTCCACCACCTACCCCATCGGGTGAACCGTGCCCCTAGCCTACCTTCTGTGGACATTTCCTGAAGGAACTCCATTGTGATATTCTCGAAAGTCTCTGATGCATAACCTGGCATTGCTTCCATGATGCTATCCAGCAGGTTATCCGTATCCCTCATCTCAATCCGGGAGCGATTGGGCATTACAAACCTGAACCAGAAATTCAGGAAATTATCCTCTATACGGTAAATTCCCCTTCTGAATCGGTGAGGGTCCTCGGTAGGCGGCACTTGGCGCACTACTACGCCAATCTCCTGAAGTACATCCAGGTAGCGGGTCACTTTCTTTCCTTCTATCCCTACAAAATTGGATATCTCGCTGAGTTTGGTGTGGCCCAAGGCTACAGCCTTCAGGATTGACAGATATACATTCGGGTTCTTGAATTCCTGGGACAGCAGGAAAATAGACTCGTGGTAGAAAAAACCTTCTTTTGCTATTATCTTCTTACGGATGAATTCACGCACATTTGGCTCTTCAATTAATAACAGGTATTTTGCCACGCCGCCGGTTATGGAATACAGCAATACCCTGTCTTCAATGTTGAATTCTTTTAGAAACAGTGAGGCATCTTTGAAATCAAATGGTTTGAGATGTATTTGTGAAGTACGCCTGCCATACAGCGGGGAGTCATAATTGAGCACATTCCTTAGCATCATACCCACCAGCGAGCCGCACACGATAAGGCATATCCTGGTTTTGGAGAAGAATGTGTCCCAGTATTTCTGGAGTATGGACGGGAAGGCAGGATTGCTTTTTATCAGGTATGTAATTTCATCTATTGCCAGAACCAGTCTTTTATCCTGTGGCAGTGTTTTTGATAAGTAACTGAAGAACTGGTCCCAGTTATCGAATTGTGTCTTGATGAGGAAGTCGTCGCGGGTGTACTCGTATATCTGCTGTTTGAAACTGTCTATCTGCTGAGTGGTGGTCTGCTGGTCTGCCAGGTAATATATAAAGTCATGTTTATCCTTGCCGAACTCTTCGATGAGGGTAGTCTTACCTATCCGGCGGCGGCCGTAGATGACGATAAAGGCAGGTCGGTTTTTCTGGGATTCTTCATCCAGGTGGTTTAATTCATGTTCTCGGTTGATGAACATTAGAAATATGTATGCATTTGACTGTATTTAAAATTAACTAATTTAGAATAGACTAATTTAGAATAGGTTGTTTGTGCAAAATGTATTTATTGACAAACGAGTTGTGCTATGGGACAACCTGTAAAGTGCACTTTTATAAGCATCATTTCTGCTTGAGACACGTGGCATAGCCATTATACTCATTCGGCGGTCTGATGGCAGAGGCGGTAAGAAGATTAGTGGTAAAGGTTATTCGACATTAACAGCCAAAAGTTAAATACTCTGTAACACATGTCATACAATGGTGACACATGAACATAACCATCCGCAACATTGACACCCAGCTATACCGTGAAATAAAAGCCGAAGCCAGCCGTGAGGGCATCAACATAGGCACAGCCATAAACAGCGCAATCCGGTTGTGGCTAAACCGAAGACGTGCACAGGTAAAACCAGACCGTTCTTTCCTTGAACTTGAGCCAATCGATTTCGGACCCGGGACCGAGAATCTCAGCGAAGAGCACGATAAGTACCTGTATGGTGAATAAATAGCAGTCCTGCTCGACACCAGTTTCTTTTTAGGGAAACATGGGACATGTTCAAGAAGTACCATTACAGTTTTACTGACTGCACCTCGGCAGCCTTCTCAAAAAAACATGGCATTCAATACATTGTAACATTTGACCATCATTTTGATGAATTTAAGTGGTTGAATATAATATGTTGATGTTAATACCAAAGAAAATACTCCCTTCGGTTGGATTTACTTGAGTATGCATAGTCATACTTTATATACAGTAAAAAAAAGAAT
>JAKRWB010000313.1 GCA_022353185.1 ANME-2 cluster archaeon
TATTCGTGACCAACATCCACATACCATCTGTTAGCATTGCCTTTTCAATCGCCTCCTTTTTCCTCTCGTATTTGAGATTAAAAATCCGAACCTCAGACCCCTCTTTCGTAGTTATGACCACGCTCTCAAGACTATAATCCAAATAACCATTTACCTTAAACTTCTCCAGCATCCCATCAATCCTTTTTTCAGTTGGCTTTTCATTACGGCTCTTTTTCGCCTCCATGAGAGAGCTTTTCTCTTCCTCCAGCTCTTCCATCGCCTTCCCTATGAACTTTTCACTGGCCTTCCGCTAATCCTTGAGAAGGTCCGGGTTAAACACCAATATGTGCCGTCTGTCACTGCTATCCACTCCCAGGTCTTCGTAGTATATGTTATCATCGTATTTGGTCAAACCTTTCGAGATTATATTATTTTCCGTGGTCTTTTCTGTAAAGTTCTTGAACCTATCAGGCTTAAAACCTTCAACTCCGGTCAACTGGTCTTTGTCCAGGGCAGTAATGTACAGGATTCCCTCATTTCGATGGATTTAATGTCACTAATTCCAGTTATGCCCTATATTATGGTGTCATGCCGCCACGCATTACGTTCATGCACGTTGTTGAACATAAGATAGACATTAAGGTGGGATAATATTTAGTCAATTAACCTGCCAAACCAGATTCAACTGAATAATACAAAAAGTAAAAACTGCTAACCCGTATATCGCTGTTAGACTTGTATAGTATTATGCGATATCTCTTGAGGTATCTATCTGGATACCTTCACCAATCTTGAATTTGATAATTTCAGCAGTGGGTGTCATACCTCTTAACTTTGGTATGGAAAGTTTATTAACGATCTTATCTGCGCTGTTTTCCATTTCGATATCAAAGATGGCATCACTAGTATTGAAAATTTCATTTTCTAAACGTGGATCAATTGAATCTTTCAGTCCATACAGGAAGGTAAGTCCACCTGTTTTTTTTGTGGTCTCATAAATAACGTTCAGTAATCTTCTGATCATTCCATGGTTAACATTAAGATTGAGGAAAAATGAGAACGTATCCACAATAATAGTGACAGGACCGTTTGAATCGTCTGAAAGGATGCTCTCAAGATTATACTCCATGAACTCCACTATCTTAGCATCCACAAATTCATTGCCTACGTTGTCAATCATTTCACCCTGTGGCGACAGGAAGTATGTGCCATATACATCCACAAGCTCCAATTCCGAAACATCGAATTTCATATTCATGATGTCCTGCTTTACATAAGCCGGTCTTCTTTCAGTACAGAAATAATATGTCTTTCGCGCCTGGGTAAACTGGTAAAGGAATACTTCAGCCATGGACTTTGTAGCAGCTGAAACATAGACCATAGACCCGGCCGGAATTCCACCACCAATACTCCGGTCCAGCACATAAATGCCACAGGATAATATATCCGGGGCAAGTAGTGGTTCTACAGTTTCAGGTTCGATAAATGTTTCAGTTTCACTTTCAAAAACAGCTTCGGGCTCAGATTCAAACTCCATCAGGTCTTCGTTAGATGAATTGGTACCTTTGTCAAGAATGTCATCTCTTCTATGTTCATAAACTAAATCGTTATTCCTGCCGAGTATATCATCCAGACCAGACATTGTATTTTATTCCCTGTATTTTGCTATGTTATAATTGGTCTATAAACAGATAAAGCTTGCCTTCTTATGATGCTCATCATTATCATATATATTAAAATCCGAATATTTCTTACTAAAGTTGAATCCAACGCACTTTCCGCGGGTATATACAAATTTCAAACATTTTTCCTGATACTGTTTTTTAATATATGAGGCATATTATATTTATATTGTACATATATATGCACATGGTGAGATGACAATATTCACCCACTCAATGTTGAAAAGATCCTATTTTAGTATACAATTTGCAAACTTCAGTAGAAAAGTGATACAGATAATTCTAAACCATTTTTTTGCACATTTTGAAAAACGCAATTATCCGACATGATTTAATGTTTAAGAAAAAGATTCACTTCTGAGATTTACCTGCGGAAAGTGCGATCCAAAAAAAAAAAATGATGGATTATGCAAACAAATCGTTTTGGCTTTAAAGCACTGCTATCGTGAACAGTAAATATCCCAGTGTAAGCATGACCGTGGCATGTTTCATACCTGATAACAAGCTACCTTCACCCATGACCCCTGCAATTAGCCCTGAACATACACCCTGGACTACTGCAGCATGGAAGAACAACCGGTTGAATACGTTCAAATCGAACGCCTGCATAAACCCTCCGCCCTGCATACCCGATGCCTCCATCTGGTCTGCAGCATTTGACATCTCAGTAAGAAAAGTGGTCGAAATCACATATACTACTCCGATGAACACAGCAAATGAAATGTAGATGATAACGATATATATCAACATATTTACACTTCGTTCTCTGTTCAAATCCTGCTCAAACAAAGCATCATTGGCTGCTATCATCAGTACTTCACCCACTTCACCACTTGATGAGTTGGCCTTGGATATGAGGGTTATAGCCCTGACAACAGTATGGGTCCTAATCCTGTTAGAGAACCTGTAAAGGGATGTGTTGACATCAAGACCCCAATCCATATCCTTCCAGACCGTCCTGATATGCTGGCTCAGGTATCCAATTTTAGATCTTGCCATAAGACCAATAGAATCTCGAAGTGCCATACCAGTCTGATTGGTACTGGCAAGTTTCTTAAGAAAATCCGGTATTGCACCCTGAATTTTTCTTTCTTTGAACATTTTTGATTCATGGAAAATCGCTAGTGGCACCATTATAATGTAAATGGCATAGACTATTCGATCATCAATAAAATCTATGAAATTAGGTGTAGATAGACCCTGTAACATGGACAATATAAGAAAAATAATTGCAATAGGCCCGGTTATCGCCAGAACAGTGATTGGTTTTTCTTTTATGCTTTTAAGGGGGTTCTTCAATACCTGCTTAAATGCCAGGGTACTTCTTGATTTAAGTAATGCTTTAATCCTTTCGTAATCAGGGTCATCTGCAGGGGGAAGTTCAACCTTATCGGGAAACAATTTATGCACAGGGAGAATTGGCGGTTCACCGGTAGCCCCTGGTGTCATGATACCAATCATGAAGATAAACATGAATGAACCCACGGGCAGCATCATATATACTATAGCCTGGAGCATTATCATAGTATCAGAACCCATGACACTCATCATAACTCCCATTATGATAATAAACAGGGGACCTGCAACAAAAGCGGTAACATAGGATTCTGCAATAAGTGCAAGAGTTTCTAGGAAACCTTTTTGTTCAAATTTTGCCCTCTGTGCGTATACTTCTGCCTTATCCCTGAAATAAAAAGGTATATCACCGCCACTGTCTATAACAGTAAGCAGATTATACATCAAATCCTGAAAATTTTTTGAGGGAGTAAGTTCACTGCTGTTATGCAGTGCAATACGCAGATCGTTACCGAAATATTCCATATCCCTTAATATGACATCTACTTCTTTTGAGACCTCACCGTAAGTAAATCTGGATTCACTGACAGCCTTTAAAATCTCAATAACATTCATACCGCTCCTGCTCATCGCAAACATAAAAGAAACTGCAGGAGGGAGGTTGCGATCAATGTTACCTTTTCGCTCACCAACTATAATCGCGGGATATAACAGGAACAGGACATATACAACCCCTGCAAATGACAAGGACAGGAAGATGAATATTATTCCTCCTATAATCAACTCCTTGTAATCAAGTATCCAGGCTACACTCGGGTCAAAGGTGAGACTAGTAATCTTTTCAGGAAGACCGATGATACTTATGAGAATAAACGCAATGATCAAACCGAACAATGCACCAACAATACCGGCAACTATTGAATAGAATATGGTGTTGGACAGGTACATCTCGTAAGATTTGCCAATACGGGCCTGCTTTAGCGATTTCTGGAGCCCGATATATTTTTCCTCATTATCCCTCATGTTTTCGCCCAGAATGATGAAGGGTATCATCAGGATCTTGTGTAAAAGGAACTGCATTTTATGTGAAACAGCATCAAAATCGAATCCTTTTTTGGATTCGGCTTCTTCCTTAGTCCGGGGCTCGTTATTCATGTCGTCCATTGCTTGCGCCACGATTAAAAAATTAATTAATTATCTTAAGCTTCTGTAGAACTTTCTCAGGATTAATTGAATATTCGTAAATTACAGTAGAAACTGTATGGTAATCAAGAATATTATTCCTTACAAGAAAATCGATAATCTTTTCCCGGTAATTAAGTTCTCTTTTCACATCTTGTTTAGTCCATGCCCGTGTGGTCATAATATCGTTAAGTGCTTTAGATTCACCAACCCGCTGGAATGTGTCTGTCAATGAGTCCCAGGAAAATATCTCATTGGTACGTATATTCCTGGTCTGTGGATCAATATCAGTGATCTCAACCATTTTCAGGTTTCTTCTGACCCTTTTACCTTTATGGTATGTCTGGGACTGGATACTGATAATATTTAGAGCCTGTATCATACTTCTTGGCACACTGATGGGCGGGTTCTCTAACCTGTGAATTGCCGATGCAACAGAGTCCGCATGCATGGTGGAGAATGTGGTATGGCCAGTACTCATTGCCTGGAAGAGGGTCAATGCTTCCTTACCCCTGACCTCGCCTACAAGTAAGTATTCAGGCCTTTGCCTGAGAGCACCCCTTAAGAGTTCATACATATCAATACCACCGCGTTCATCGACAGTGAATGAATCCCTGGTAACTGCTGGGATCCAATTTGGATGAGGTAACTTCAGTTCTCGGGTATCCTCAAGAGAAATTACCTTGGCCTGCCTTGGAATAAACAATGCAACAGCGTTTAACGATGAAGTCTTACCTGAAGCCGTACCGCCTGCAAATATCAAACTCTTGTTATTTTCGATGCATAGCCACAAGTATGCCATGGTTTCTGAGCTGAATGTTTTCCAGTTTACAAGGTCAATAGGTGAGAGTGGTACATCAGCGAACTTCCTGATTGTAAATGTACCACCGTTGGCTGTAACATGTTTGCTCAGGGTCATCTGAATCCTGGAGCCGTCCGGCATAGTGGCATCGATCATAGGCTCGGCTACTGATATGTGTTTTCCACTACGTTGTGCCAGCTTGATAATGAAAGAGTCAAGTCCATCTTCGTTGAACACCACATTGGTAGCAATATTGGTATATTGTTTATGGTACAGATATATTGGAACATCATGCCCGTTACAGGAAACATCTTCTATCCTGTCGTCTTCCTGTATGGCATCAATAAGTCCGAATCCTACAAAATCACGTTTTATGTAATACAATATTTTTTCCAAAATAATTGGTGTTAGATCTATATTATAATCCCGTACCAATTCCCTGACCTTTCTGGTCAAAACCAAATTTTTATCAGATTCGGGTATAACATCTTCAACCAGCAATACATCCCTTAATCGGTCCTTGATTTCTTTTAAGAAAAGGTCTTCAAAGCGGGATAGTTTTGGTTCTACTACATAGTAGATGTTTTCATTTTTCTCAATGTTGTTTAGTATTACCACGAAAGCATAAGGCTCATTCACCCAGTACCGCTCGACCTCTTCATGCCCGTCAAGCCCTTCAAATGACACGAGAGGGCCGTGAAGGTCAGGGTCATAATCTTCAATTTCATCAGTGTCTTTGGAAAGATAGTCTTTTAGACGTTCTATGAGAGAAACGGATTCTTTCTCTTCCATTGCCCATTCATGTCTTTCCTGTATTGACTTGATTCTCGCTTCAACATCTCTGGCCAGTCGGTCTTCTACGATATCTTTGACCAGTTCCCTTTCAACAACTGGTTCACCACTGGCAGCTTCCTTAGCTGAAATGCTGCCACGGTCCCCGATTTTTTCGTCCAGTATTTCTGAAAGTTCACTCTTTCCTCCACCTAACCTTCGCATAAGGTCGGACGTTTCGAGAACTTCGTTACCAGCATCAGAAATCTCAGTCCCCTGCCAGACTTCTTCTTCGTCTTCTTCCCCCCCCTCTTCGTCTTCGTCTTCTTTTTCTTCTGACACAACACTATCTGCATTCAGAAAATCTTCAGTTTCAGCTTCATTTTCTTCTTCATAGGCTATTTCAGTTTTTTCTGGCATTATCTCTTCGTCTTGTGCAATTTCAATTGCCTTTTCTTCTGGGACGATTTCAGTTTCTTCAATAACTTGTGTTTCTTCATCCAAGACGTGTGCATTATCTGATTTCAATTGCTGGATTCTTGCAAGAAGATTACTTACATCAGGTGCGACTTCGTCTCCTTGCTCATCAGTTTTTTCAGTATCATTTTTCAGGTTATCAAGTATATTGCGTAATCTATCAATATCCTCAGATACATCTTCCAGTTCTGAATTTATATCGTATGCGCTGTAAAGTAATTTTTTGAACTCATCGACTTGTGGTTCGTCAAGTTCTGAATAATCTGCAAACTCTTCTTCTAATTTATAGAGCGAGGAAGACTGTTGGCTATGTTTTTCTGATAGTGTCTTTACGTTTTCAGTTAATTCCTCAACATTCAATGTGGAATCTTCTTCAAGTTGCGCATCTACAAAATTTTTTATGTCGTTATCATCTGGATTTATGAAACTTTTTAGAAATTGTTGTATTTTTGTTTCCATAATTACATCCATTTAATCGTTAGTAATAATTGTGTTGAATAGCTTGAGGTATTACAACCTCAAGCTATTCAACGTCGGCATATTTTCGAACCAAATCCTCAGATAGTTAAATCTTTAATCTCTTGAAATCTTCGATGTCATGTGCCAGACGGGTCAGTTCATCATCTGTCAAAGCCATTCTATTTCTGACATCTTTGAGTTCTCTTTCCAATTGCTTAATTCTGATGTTCATCAAATACAATAAGAAAAATGCAACTATCAGAATTATTACTAAAATTATTGTTATTATTACGGGATCCATTTTACTTACCTCCGAATAATACCCTTGCTAAACGTCCACTAAATCCTTCATTAGCTCTTACGGAGTCTTCTTCAGGTTCAATGAAATCAATTCCTGCTATATAAGCAGCGATTCGTTTGAATGCAATAGCTGCAGGAGAATTTGGTGTTTTCACTACAATAGGTGTCTTGAAAGCAGCAGACCGCCTGACATTCGCATCTTCTGGTACCATGTCTATGACGTCTACTCCAAGTAGGTCTGCAACCTTTTGGATATTTATATCAGTCCTTTCCATTCCAGCTCTATTTAATATGGCCCCTCCGATCTCACCTCCGAGCATCTCAGTTAATACCTTTGTTTTCAAGGCATCAGCCATTGATGAGAGTTCAGGATTGACAACCAGGATGACCTGATCTGCAATAGCCAGGGGGATCACACCATCTTTACTTATCCCGGCCGGTGCATCGATAAGCATGTAATCTATACCTTCAATAAGTCTCGCCATGACCTCTTGCAGTTTTTCAGGATCAGAGTTTTGGAATCCTTGGAGTGATATCCCGCATGGCACAACCTTTACACCACCTGGGCCTTCATAAACTGCCTCGGACACATCTGCTTTTCCACTTAGCACTTCGTGCAAAGTGACCGGACTTTTTTCAAGACCCAGCAACAGTCCAAGGTTGGCCATGCCGATGTCGGCATCTATAATCACTGTTTTTTTCCCTAGAAGGGCGAGTGCTGTACCCAGATTTACTGTAGTAGTTGTTTTACCAGTACCACCCTTTCCAGATGCAATTGTATACACTTTTGCAACCATATTCTTTCCTCACATTATATAACTTATTTATTATTTATTTAATACATATATTATTTAAAGATAATTCCACTTAGTTTTATGTACTTGATTTTGTTAAAGTACCAATGAACTGTAATGATTTGACGGTGTCATGTTTTTGAAAAGGAAATAAATCCCAATATACCTTATTGTGTTCCTTAAACGTGAACCATTATTGATTATAATTTTATTGTCGTGTTTGATTATTTTTATAACCACCTTAATCTCTATACACATGGTTATTATAATGATGACATATATATCTATCTGTCAATCGCATATAATTATTAAGTACAGAGTCATATTACATGTTTAATTTGTACAGATATGATATTTGGTGCAGAATCCAACAGACCGGATGAAAATGTGTCAATATTGTTTCGATATATTAATATGCAGAAGATACACATTTTTAAAATAGTGGAGTTATGTATTATGGATTACGCAGAAATGTCTAATAGACTTGTAGATATGTTGAAGCTCAATGGAAAACCAATAGCTGTATCGCTTTTGAAACGAAAGGAAGATATCCCGGGTGAATTAAAGGAGATAGGGGACCCTTCTAGATACTGTCAAATGCTGCAAAATGCAAGATTCAATGGCATTGTAAGTCTTGCGACCGCAAATAAACATTCATGTAAAGGCGGCGCAGCAGCTATAGGACTGGAAGATTATCCGGATAATATCAAAACCGGTACACTGTATTTCGAAAAATTGGGCAAGGAGATATCCCTTAGTGTTGCCAAACGCGTGGTTGATAATATGCCAAGACCCGCTCCCGGTTCGACAGTTGCTACGGTGGTAGCACCACTTGAAAATACACCTACAAAACCTGATGTAATTGTGGTCATCGGAAATACTCTTGCAGCCAGAAGGATTGTGCAGGCAGTTATTTACCGACACGGTGGGCGAATGAATGCGAACTTCGCAGGTATTCAGTCAACTTGTGCTGATGCTACGGGTTCACCTTATATCACAGGAGAAGTAAATGTCTCCATAGGCTGCGACGGAGCTGCCAAAAATGCGGGACTTAAGGACGATGAGATGGTGGTTGGTATACCAGAAGAACTGCTTGAAGACATCGTAGGGATTCTGGCTGAGCGTGCACCCGGCTGGGACGAATGGATGAAGACGTAAATATTATTCAAAATCAACATGCGTTTTAAGGCAGTACTATGCCTTTGTGTGCTGTCTTATATTAGTGCAAAAAATATAACTTTGTGTTTGTCCGACTTTGTCGGACACCTTGAACAGAGGCCAAGGTCTCAAGTTAATCCGACCGTAGTGAGAATTTTCTTTTTAATTTTTTTCAAAGCACATTTTTTCCCTGCATTGCAAGGATATAAAATGTAACTATTTGGATACCCCAATTTGAGGATAACATTTTTGGTGCTATCAGATATATTAATATAGCATCGATTATAAAAAGGTTAACTAATTGAAGATATTTAATTATTAAGTCGTCAAATCAAAAAAGGTTGTGGTATTTTGGCCAGTGAAAAAAAAATCAATAAAGCCGAGAGTAAAGAAGAGCCCGAAGAGCATACCGTAGAAAAGATATTCATCGGAGTAGATTTCGGTACATCCAAGATTGCAATAACGACCAGCAATGGTAAGAGCATAGTGGAGCAGAATGTGGTGGGATATCCTAAAGACGCCATATCATCAAAATTCTTAAAAAAAGAAGTACTCTATGGAAGCGAGGCCTTAAAGCACCGGATTGCCCTTAATATCCACAGACCAATTGAATGTGGGGTTCTAAAGACAAATAAAGACGATATTGCAGCGGCAAAAGGGTTACTTGAGTATTGTTTAGAATCTATGAACTTGCCTGAAGGTGCAGAAAAGTATGCCATATTGGGAGTACCGGCCAAAGCCAGTGTATTAAGCAAAAAGATATTAACAGAGATCACAAAAGATTTTTTCACAGGAGTTATGGTTGCAAGTGACCCGTTCTGTGTAGCATATGAATTGGGGTTACTTGAGAATGTGATGATTGTGGATATAGGTGCAGGAACTACCGACCTTTGCAGGGTACGGGGAACACTTCCTGAGCCAGAGGATATGACCAGTTTCGGTAAAGCTGGAGATTACATTGATGATGCTTTGATAAAATCTATAACTTCTGACTATACAAGTGCCATGGTAACCAAGGAGATGGCAAAAAGGTGGAAGGAAAAGTTCGGGTTTGTGGGAACACCATTAAAAGATTGTGAAGTAGATGTACCTGTGGATTCATCCACTATTAAACTGTCAATTGTACAGGAAATGAAGGATGCATGTGAATCTATTGTACCTTCAATAATTGAGGGCATTACAAGTCTCATAGCCACATATGATCCTGATTTCAGAGATGAACTGAGGGCCAATATCATTATTTCTGGCGGTGGTAGTCAGATAAAGAACATTGACGAATATATCGAAGAAGAGCTCTCAATCGTAGGTGGGGGAAAAGTAAGTATCATAAAGGAAGATCCATTTACCGCAGGATCAAAAGGTGCCCTGAAACTTGCTATGGATATGCCAGATGATTACTGGAAAAAACTGATATAAATTGTGTCAGTAATATTATTCCATAAGGCATGAACAGGGACAATGAGGAACAAGATGTAGAGTCTAAGAGGATACTGGCTCGGTGGGTACATTATATAATTCAGCAGTTCGGTAAAACTGAACTGGAAGGATTGCTGAATAGATATGTACGAATGAGGTGGATTGATGAAACCACAAAACATTCTGTTTTGAAGATTTCAGAAACTGTTAACGTGGAGACATCAAAAGACCCTCAATATAATGACCATCTTGGCATCTCTTATCTTTTCATCCAGAAATTAAATGGGAAATATGTAAACGATGACATGTTTCCACCCTACGATGGGGAATGGGTGCAGAAAATTGCAGTCCCAAAAACACCCAGGGTATCCGGGAAGGGGAAGCAAATAATCGAAGATACGGTTGTAGAATCAAAAAAAGAAGCAACGGATGAACTTCATACTTTTTTTACTTCATTAAAGAAAACGCCATCTGATCCCAAAGGTGTTACTTCTGATGGTAAAGAATCAGAACCTTATACAAAACCAGAATCCATTGACCTTGAAAAATCAACAGGTGTAGATGAAGACCTGATCCCTGTTCCTGAAGGATATGAAAAATTTGATGAATTGGATTCTTTTTTTAGTTCTTTAAAGAAAACCCCCGAAGATTCAAAGAAGGCCACTTCAACTGTATCTAAATCTAAGCCTGACACAAAATCAGAGGTTACTACCTCTGAAAATGTTGATGAAGATGAACGATATCCTTCAACGGCTGAAAAGAAAACTGAGCCAGTTCAAACAGATGATTTTGAGGATGACCTGGTCCCTGTCCAAGAAGGATATGAACATTTTGATGAATTAGATTCTTTTTTTGGTTCATTAAAGAAAAAGCCTGACGATTCAAAGAAGACTACTTCAACTGTATCCAAATCTAAGCCTGAAACAAAATCAGAGGTTACTACCTCTGAAAATGTTGATGAAGATGAACGATATCCTTCAGCGGCTGAAAAGAAAATAGGGCCCGTTCAACCAGATAATTTTGAGGATGATTTGGTCCCTGTCCAAGAAGGGTATGAACATTTTGATGAATTGGATTCTTTTTTCAGTTCAATAAAGAAAAAGCCTCATGATGAAAAGCAGGATGTTAAAACTGAAATTGCATCTGCTAAAGAGGATGCAAAACCGAAAATCACAACCGCAGATGGTCCGGTACAAGAGACAATTCTACAACAACCAAAGCAGGAAGTGAGTGATGACTATCAGGAATTGCAGGTTAAAACACAGGACGCTGAAAAGCTAAAGTCTGATATTGAAACCTGGAAACTTGAAGATACGAAGGCACAGGAAGAAATTGATGCAAGGCGTTTAGAAATTCTTGAAAAGTCGAAGGTTGCTGAAAAAGAAAGCCAGAAACTGGATAAACTGCTATCTGAAAATTCTAAAAAGACCTCTGAACTGGAGGATACTAAGGCCGCGATTAAATCTAAAACAATGGATATTAATGAACTTGAACGTATAAAGTCAGAGCTGGAATCTGAGTTCAATGATATTGAGGTTAAAAAGCAGAAACTTGTTGATGAAAAGTCAAGATTGGCAAATGAGTCTGCAGAAATTGATTCTAAAAATAAAATACTCAAAGAGTCAAAAAATAACCTTGAGAAAGAGAATAAAAACTTGTCTGAAAAAGAAAATGATATAGAGACACTCAAAGCAAAAAAGCAGAGCGAATTCGATGTGATCCAGAAGGAAAAGCTTGAACTGGAAAAAGAACGGAGACAGGTTGAAAAGGAAAAAGACAAGTTCGAAAAAGAAGCGAAACAGGCCAGGGAAAAGAGAGACAAATATGAAACGGAATTGAAGGCGCTTAATAAAACTGAATCAAAATTGGATTATGACACAAATCAATTTGAGAAAAAAAAGGCGAAGTTAGACGACGACCTTAAAAAACAGACTATTGCTAAGGAAGATATTGACCGTTTAGCAATTGAGAATAAAACAAGACTAACTGAACTGAAAAATAGGCAGGAAGAAGTCCGGAAAAATAGACTCGAACTTGATAGTGAAATTGTCAAGAACAGGGATAAACAGCAGAAACTGCGAAACCTAAAAATTCAGGTTGAAGCTGAAGATCGTGACCTTAACACTAAAAAAGAAGAGGTGGATAAACTAAAATCCAGTATCGTATCCCAACGGGCACAGATTGAAAATGCTGAAAATGAACTTGAAGATAAAAAATCGCAAATGTCTGAGCAGTCTGCTCTCGCTGAGAAGGAAAAATCCAGGCTGGAAAACCTGATCAATGAGAAAGCTAAGAAAAGCTCGGAACTGGAAGCACTTGAAGATGATATCAATGCAAGAACTCGTGAAATCCAGGAGCGTGAAAAACATACAGATGAAATCAAACTGAAAATTGAATCCGGGCTAGTTGAACTGAACCAGAAACAACAAGAACTGGATGCTGCTAAAACCAAGATTGAAATCGAAAGTGACGAATTAGAAAAATCTAGGACTCAGATTGAGGCACTTAGAACAAAACTCCATGAAAAGGCAAAACATGGAAAAGAAGAGGAAGAAAAACTGGATGAACAGTTCAAGAACCTGGAGGATAAACGCTCAAAACTTGTATCACTGAAAGAAGAATTGAAAATTAATGAGGCAGAAGTTGAAGTACTGGAAGCTGAAAATAAAAGGATTGGGGATGAGTCTGCCAAAATCAGTAAAATGCAGAAGGAACTGGAAGCTGCTAAGATAAAAATTGAGGCCGATAGGGACCAATTACAGAAATCAACGATTGAGACTGAAGCACAACAGTCTGAACTCCAGGAAAAGGCAAGACTGGCTAAAGAAGAGAAGGAAAAACTGGATGAAGAACTTAAAACACTGGAAGATAGACGTAAAGAACTAGCATCCTCTAAAGAAGAAGTTGAAGCTACTGAATCTGAATTTAACAAAACCCTGGCATCCCAAACTTTAAAAAATGAGACTGAATCTGCTGAGATTAACAGAAAAAAACAGGAGCTTGAGGCTGAAAAAGAGGAAATTGTTTCTAATAGTAGCGAAATACAAAAATCATGGACTGAGGTGGAAACACAGCGTTTTGACCTACAAGAAAAGACAAAACAGGTAAAAGAAGATACGAAAAAGCTGGACGAAGAACTTGATTCACTTCAATCTAAACGCACTGAACTTGCTACCTTGAAAGAAGAAATTGAATCAAGAATTGCAGAGGTTTCTGTTCTTGAATCTGAGAAATCGAAAGTAGAACTGGAATATGCCGAGGTTAGTAATAAGAAACAGGAACTTGAGATTGAAAAAGACAAAATTGTTACTAACAGTAGCGAAATACAAAACTCTTGGGCAGAAATTGAAGCACAGCGTTTAGAACTGCAAGAAAAGGCAAGGCTGGCAGAGAAAGAGAAAGAAACCCTGGACAAAGAACTTGATACACTTCAATCTAAACGCACCGAACTTGCAACCTTGAAAGAAGAAGTTGAATCCAGAATTGCCGAGGTTAA
>JAKRWB010000314.1 GCA_022353185.1 ANME-2 cluster archaeon
TGTGGCCTAGTCAGGAATGGCGACGGGCTCCAGCGGATAAAATGATGAGCAACGGGTCTACTGAGACTTGTCCGACGGGGCGGGTCAGTGAAGAGCCGTTGGAGCACTGATTTTGTGTTCTCCTTGAATTCTTCAAGGGTTCGGAGAGACCCGTCGATCGTGAGTTCAAATCTCACCAGCCCCACGTTTTCTTTTTTTCGACCGTTGAAGCTGATTATAATTATTGGATAGCTTATTTTTGCCCTATCAACTGGTTCCAACAAACATCTTCACATAATCAAAATCAAGTTTGTTGCGCATCTACTCCCCATACCCAAGCAGCCATTTCCAGATCGGAACATACATAATCCCATCTTCTGATTTATCAACATTCCTTGTAAGCAGTATCAATTCTGAAACTCTTCCCTGAAAGTTCTCTTTAAATTCAAGCAATGCTTTAATCTCCCTTTCATCAATAACATCAGTGTAAGTGACATTAATTCCAATCAGGGTATTGTCCCTGTTCTTTACAACAAAATCCACTTCTCTGTGACCATTCCAGTAATACACTTCATGGTTTCTTCTTTTAAGTTCGATGAAAGCGCTGTTCTCTGCAAGTTTACCTTCATCAGATGAAAACTTAAAAGATGCCGCATTCCTGAGGCCGTTGTCAATGCAATATATTTTTCTCGGTTTCTGGATGGCTAATGACGTTTTTATGGAATAAGAAAAAAAATTGAGTTGATAGATAAGGTACGCCTGCTCCAGATATAAGAGATATTCCTTTACACTGTTTACAGACATCCCTATCGCTTTTGATATTTTCATGTAGCTCAACAGGGCTGAGATATTTGTAAGGGAGTAGTTAGCCAGCTCGATCAACTTTGAACTTTCCCTTATTTTTTTCCTCACTACGATATCCCGGAGTAGGATGCTGTCAAAATATTCATTTAAGCGCATATGATTTATATCCACATCAGCTTCCAGGACAACCTCTGGAAATCCGCCATTGTTCAGGTATTTCAAAAAATGGTGAACAACTTCACTTCTTTGCACATCTGTATCGTTAAGCTTGAATCCCGCAAATTCCAGATATTCTTTGAACGATAAGGGATAAATGGGCTTTGAGATGACCCTGCCAGTCAACAATGTTGACAGATTATCGGAAAGCATTGTACTGTTTGAACCGGTTATTACGAATTTTATGTCGGTGTCATAGAGATCATAATATTTTTTCAGCCATTTTTCCCAGTTTTTTATGTTCTGGATCTCGTCTAAAAATATGTACTTCCGACCGGCTGGATTGTTTATCTCGATGAAGTTCTCAAATATACTATCAAGTATGCTGATACTTTTATCTTCGTGAGGTTCATCCAAATTGAAATATAATATATTTGTGGGATGAATCCCATTCTCGACCAGGTAATCTATTGCTTGGTATAGCACGGTTGATTTTCCGCATCTGCGTACCCCGGTTATGGAGATAATCTCTTTTATTTTCAGAAGCTTTGTAATCCCGTCAAGTGTTTCAGGTCTTTCAATACGTTTTTTTGATTCAGGAACCTTGCCATATAGCCACCATGGATTCCATCGTTTTAGAATTTCTTTCATATCATCATATTTAGTATTTAACTAAATAAAACCTTCTATTATAATGGAAGGTTTCATACCAAAACAGATGATTATAACGGGTGGTTCTATAAGCCTTGAAACTACACAATGTCTGTGGATATTGCTAATTGAAGTAAATGATGCCATTTCGAACAAGTATAAATATATAAACACACAGCACCATCAATTATATCATGAAATCCGGTATTCGCGATATAATTTTTATACTGCTCTCAATAGTCCTGGCCATAATCATTGCACCGTTCATATTGAAACTGGCCGCGCAAGTTGTTGAGATTGTAATTATAATCGCACTGGCATACGTCTTTTTTATAGTGCTGAAACAACTGATAAAATAGCCTGGCGATAACATTAATACTACACCCGTCAATGTGAAGGCCGAGGAATAAAATATTGCGTTCAGTACAACGTGTTAACAAAAAGACAAGAGTCAAAACACAAAAGGAACGTACGGAAAGCGGAGCTCTTTTCGTATCGTTAAAACCAGCAGGGTATCCACTTAGAAGTTCACTCCATGAGTATCCCGAGGTCTTTGAGAATAATGTTTTCGAGTTCTATGCCCGCGAACAATGGAACGGATTAGTGGTCCAGTCCGGTGAATATCTCTTTGACCGCAGGATGTTCCCTGATTTTGCATTCAAGGTCGTAAATGTTATGCCAGAGGGTAGTGTTATCGGCCAATCCACAGTATTCTTGATTGAAGATGTAAACAACGATGAGGTTGTGCCCGAGCCATTCAATGATGTCACTTTCGACGATGTGATCGGACAGGATGGTGCAAAGCTTAAATGTAAACTCATCATGAAATTCCTGGATGACCCTGAACAGTTTGGTAAGTGGGCTCCAAGAAACGTATTATTCTATGGCCCGTCTGGTACAGGTAAGACCATGCTGGCAAAGGCCCTGGCCAGTGCCACCGATGTTCCGATCCTGCCAATTAAGGCCACCCAGTTGATAGGTGAGTTCGTGGGGGACGGAGCAAGGCAGCTCCATCAATTATACGACCGGGCAGAAGACCTGCAGCCATGTATCATTTTCATTGATGAACTGGATGCCATTGCACTGGACAGGCGTTTCCAGGAACTCAGGGGTGACGTGGTCGAGATAGTCAATTCACTACTGACCGAGATGGACGGCATTGAAGTAAGAGAAGGGATCTGCACTATTGCTGCCACTAACAGGATAGAGTCGCTGGACCCTGCTGTCCGCAGTCGGTTTGAAGAAGAGATAAATTTTGTCCTGCCCGATTCAAAGGAGAGGCAGGCGATATTACTTTCCAATATTGCCACGTTCCCTGTGGAACTGGAAGATGATGTTAACTTAAAGGCGTTGGCTGAAAAGACCGAAGGGTTCTCAGGACGTGACCTGGTTGAAAAAATATTAAAATCCGCCCTCCATGCCGCAATCCTGGAAGACGCACTGGTAGGGAACAAGCATTTGGAAGATGCTTTTAAAAGGACGATTGAATCAAGTCTGTTCAAAAATTCAGATGAAGGGATGTTCAGGTAAACTGGACACCCCATTTTGTCTTAATATGAGATCAAATGACATCGATCCGTACATTAAATGAATTTTTCTGAACATACAACTGTATTTCTTCACCTAGACCTCCGGTCAGGGTAAAGATAACGTTTGTTCCGCCTGATGACAGAGTATAATCTGATCCATACACCAGATTCGCACGTCCAGCGCTCATGTTGAAATACTGCACCCATGCATCAGGATAATCAGTATAAACTATTATCGTTACATCTGAAAGAAGACCACCTGAGAAAAGGGTCGTTGAATTATTTGTTTGTACGTATACTTCTTCAATGGAATTGCTGCTTTTGATCCTGCTATCCCCTATCAGTTCGACTGCACTTACCATGAGACTGATATTCCCCCCATCGGTCCTTTGCATTACCACCGCTGGTGAGAGCTTTGTTAGTGACCTGTTTTGCTGAACGAGGATCAAAGCCCCGTTCTCGTACTCATACATTTGGTCAATAAAGTAATTATTTTTCGAACTATACCGTAGCGTACCAAGGTCCAGCAGGTCATCAGTGCTGTTATACACGGAGCCAATCGAGTCATTTCCAGTTATCACCATACCACACTCATTATAATTTAATGATAGCGTACCGCTGGATTTACCTGTAGCCACTATCGGGATATCCCCGCCTCCCATCCTTACGGGCAAGCTGACAAACACACTGGAA